>NZ_JAPYVU010000023.1 GCF_028276765.1 Sulfurihydrogenibium sp. | reverse complement strand
ATTTTAGATGACTTAATCTTAATAAGAGATATAAAACTCATAGAATCAAAGCACGGTGGACTTTTTTTAAGCTTCCCAAAGAAAAGGTCTGGTAACAAATTCGTTGATATTGTTGAAATTCTTGAAGACCAGCAGTTAGAACAAATCAGAAGGGCAGTGGTTGATAAGTATAAAGAAATGATGGACGTAAAGCCGGAGGAAAACATTGATTAAAAAAATCATATCATTTCTTGGAAATGTAAAACTTGGAATTATTTATTTAATTCTTTTAGCAATTTTATCTATTTTAGGGTCAACATACATAAAACAAGGTGAAACTTATATTACTTACTATAAAGAGTATGGAGAAATTCCGGCGAAAATTATATGGATTACTTGGCTAAACAATGTATTCCATGCATGGTATTATCAGTTATTGATAGTTTTGGTAGCCATAGCTGTAATCTTTGCCACAATCGAAAGATTTCCATCAATTTATAGAACTGCCTACGGTAAAGTAGAAAAGAAGATGCCGGAAGGTGTTTTAAAAAAGCCTTCTACGATAAAGCTTTCTTTCAATGAATCAATCGATGAAACTCTTAAAAAAATTGTTTCATTTATTCATAACTTAGGTTTTAGAAAGGTTGAAGTAATAAAAGAAGAGAATGCTGTATATCTCTTTGCAGAAAAAGGCAAGGTCTCAAGACTTGCAATGCTTGTTACTCACATAGGTATCATTATTTTTCTTATAGGTGCTTTCTTAGGTTCCTATTTTGGTGTTAGGGGGCAGATAGAAATTCCGGAAGGAGAAAAAGCTGATTATATAAGAAAGTACAGAGAAGGTTCTTTAAAACCCGGGGATGAAATTTATAAATTGCCGTTTGAAATAAAAGTGGATAAATTTTGGCTTGAATTTTATGATAGTAAAGAGTTTTCAGGGGCTGTAAAATCCTACAACAGTGAAATAGAGATTTTAGAAGATGGAAAACCCGTTATGAAAAAAGTTATAAAAGTTAACGACCCGGCAGAATATAAAGGATATAGAATTTTTCAAACATCTTACGGAAAAACAGGAGAGATTAAAGAAGCTTCTATCGTAGCAGTTAAATACGATGAACTTATAAAGTATATAGAAGAATCTCAAATTTTAAATCAAAAACTTGCATCAGAATCAGATGAAGACAAAAAAAGAGAGATTGAAAAACAGCTGAGAGATTTAGATAGAAGGGTTTCTGAATTTTTTAATAAAGCAAAAAGAATAAATTACAACTACAATAACAACATTTATAAATTTGACGATGCTATAATTCAAGTTGTTAATACGACTTTAAACTACAAAAACCCAATGTTAGCCCAGCAAGATGTGTTTGACCCATTAATCGTAACAAAAGTAAAGTATAAGGATAAAGAGTTCAACATGCCAATTGGTGCAGATGTTACCGTCTCTATTTTTGCCTACGAAAAATTTGTAAAACCTTATGGATTTCCTTACTTACTTATTATTGAAAATTTGCAACCAAGATATTTTTCAGGATTGCAGATTAGCTTTTTCCCCGGAACCAATCTCATTTGGCTTGGAACTATTATAGTAGTTCTTGGAACAATGCTTGCATTCTATATAGTTCATAGAAGAATTTGGGTGAAGATTGAGGAGAATAACGGTGTTTCTAATGTTTACATAGCTTTCTACTCTCAAAAGTTTAAAGAATCTTTTGAAGCTAAGCTGAAAGAGGAGGTGGAGAAGTTAAAAATTACTTCTTGAAAAGAAATTAATATTGGAAGACGGGTCTAAGAACCAGTCTCTGATTTAATGCTACTTATGTACGTTGGACGAGAAATTGGATAAAAGGAAAGATTCTTTGTCGGCTTTAAAATGATGAATAAGGGTTTTTTAGAGTAAGTAAAGGGTATGAAAATGCTTATAAAAATCAAAGTTGCCATACTGAAGCTAAAGAAGAATCTCCTGTTTTCTACCTCTGATTTATTAACTGTATGGGCAATTTATGAATTGTCTCTGCTTTTTGTTTTTTAAAAAAGGGTAAGCTTGAAGAATTTTGAACCAATTCTTAACTCAGATATTAATTCCAAGACATCATATAATAAATTCCAGATTTAACCTTTTCCATTCCAAATTTTGAATTCATAAGTTCATCCAATAATGACTTTTTAGGTTTAAGTTCTATTACAGGCGCATCTTCCTTTAACTTTCCAAGTTTTTTAGCCTCTGAGATGGCATCTTGAATGTTTCCTATTTTATCAACCAGTCCAAGAGCTTTTGCCTCATTTCCACTAAATACTCTTCCATCAGCATAGTTTTTTAAAACGTCTTTTTTGATGGGTCTATATCTTACAATTGCATCTAAAAATTGATCATAAACATCCATCACAGTTTTTTCAAGCAATGCTTTTTGCTCAGGAAGTAAAGGTTTTGTTGGATATAGAATATCTTTATTAGCTCCGCTTTTAATTGTATTTACTTTTACACCAAATTTGTTTAAGATTTCACTTACATCAACATGCTGAATTATTACACCAATGCTTCCTGTTATTGTTCCAGGATTTGCATAGATTACATTAGCAGGAGCTGAGATATAGTATCCTCCGGATGCAGCAACGTTTCCCATTGATACAACCACAGGCTTTTTTTCTCTTAATTTTTCAATAGCTCTGTAAATTTCCTGAGATGCTCCAACGGCACCACCAGGACTATCAACATCAATTACAACAGCTTTAATACTCTCATCTTTTGTAGCTTCCGATATTATAGACACAGTGTCTAAATAGTCTGTAATGGTTCCCTCTATTCTTATAAGTCCAACCTTGGGCTGAGATTCATAACGTAAAGCAGAAATGATATAAAAAATTACTATCAACGCTATTATTCCAATCAAGATTTTCTTCTTCATTTTTCTACCCTCTAAAAGATGACAATGTTATCTGCATGTATGACTTCTTCAACATCTTTTCCTAAAATTTCTTTTGCTTTTTCTGTTTTGAGACCTTTTATCTTTTTAATTTCTTTGTAGCCTAAATTTACAATTCCTTTGCCGATAATGTTTCCTTCTTCGTTTGCTATTGCCACTACATCTTTTTGATTAAATATTCCTTCAACTTCTTTAATTCCACTTGGAAGTAAGCTTTTTCCTGCTTTTAAAGCTTTCTCTGCACCAGCATCTACAATCAGCTTTCCTTTTGGATAAGATAAAAGCTCAAGCCAGCTTTTTTTACTGCTTACCTTTTTTGCTTTGTGGGGATGGATAAAAGTTCCTATTTTATTTCCGGATAAAATATCAACTATTATATCTTTTTTCTTTGGTGCAATGATTACCGGAATTGAGTGTTGAGTGGCAATTTTTGCAGCTTCAAGCTTGCTTCTCATTCCACCGCTGCCAAATTTAGATTTTGAGCTTTTAGCAAAGTTTAAAGCTTGGTCTACATCTGCTTTAATCTCTTCTATCAGCTTAGCATCCGGATTAGACGGGTCATCTGTATAAAGACCACCGGCGGTAGAAAGAATTATTAATAGATTTGCATCTGTCAGTAGCGATACATGTGCTGCCAAAAAATCATTGTCTCCAAATACTATTTCTTCAACTGCGATAGCATCATTTTCATTTATGATTGGAACAACATTAAACTCTAAAAGTTTATTTAAAGTTTCCTTTGCATAAAGATATCTTTTTCTCTCCCGAAGCCCTTCAATTGTAAGTAGTACCTGTCCTATAATGAGATTATACTCTGAGAAAAATTTATCATAGATTTGCATCAAATATGCCTGTCCTACACTTGCGACTGCTTGTTTTTCTGTGATATTCTTTGGTCTTGATGAAAGTTTTAATTTTTTGACTCCTGCTAAAACTGCACCGGATGAAACGATAATAATCTCTTTGTCTTTTAGTAAAGATATCTGTCTTGCAAGGTCTGAAATAAACTCGGTATCTATATCATTGTCTTTTTCAAGAAGTTGAGAACCTATTTTAATTACAATTCTTTTAGCTTTCTCTATATACTGCCTTCTTTCCATTTAATTTCCTTTCCTTGCGAAAATTAAATATCCGGTATGGGCTACCATCCTATCTTCTGGTCTAAGTCTATCCGGAACAGGTTTGTACTGACGAAGTAAAATCTCTTCTACTTCCAAATCTATAAAATCTAATCTTTTTAGTTCTTTTAATACTTCTGAGACTTGGTTAGTGGTTGGGACCAAAAAGCCTATCATTGAACCTGGTTTTAAAACGTTTTTTACATTTTCTAAATAAAGCCAAGGTTCTCTTACATCTATAAAAGCAGCGTCAAAATCTTTTTCTTCTATCTCTTCTGATAAATCTTTTAAATGTGGCTGTACTACATAATCAAGCTTTGCAAGTTTTAGGTTGTTTAATGCGTTTTTTAAAAATTTTTCTTCTTTTTCATAAACATAAATTTTACCCTTTGGCTTAACTGCATTTGCCATTACGATAGTTAAAGCACCGCTACCAATACCAGACTCAAGAACTTTCATCCCATCTGTAAGACCAAGTTTTAATGTTATGTAAGCAGAATCTTTTGGATAGATGATTTGAGTATATCTTTTAATCCCAAACATTATAAGCTCATAAAGAGTAGGACGAATTAAGATAAAAGGCTCGCCTTTATGTGTAAAAACTGTTTCTCCAAAATTTTTACCGATTATATCATCATGTTTAATGCTTCCAAGGTGGGTAGAAAGCTCCTTTCCCCTTTCTAAAATTATGAAAAAAGAGCTTTTTCTACCCTTTAAATGAACCGTATCACCTTCTTTTATCATTTTTTATGGCTGAGCAATGCAATAGACAGTTGTTTATTGTTGTATAAATCTATTGAATAGTTATCCCAAAATACACATGTACCGCCTGCAACAAAACAACCACCTGATGGGTCCATATATCTTGCAAATAATATTTTCTCTTTTCCAAGTAAAGATTTGGCAGTATCTTCAGCGTAAATTAAAGCCTGAACGTTATTTCCTGTTATGGTTAAAGAGTCTGTACAAGCTAAAACAACCTTTTCAATCCCTCTTTCTTTCATCTTTTCAAATGTTTTTGTTGTAGCAATCAATAAATTGTCATTATCATAATTATTTACATCATCTGTGATGATATCACCGTTAAACTTGATTCCAAATCTTTCAGACATTGTATTACATGTATCTGCTATTTTATCTTCGTTTTTGTAGTAAGCAAAAATTCCAACTTTTTTGCCCTTCTTTACAAGCTCCTGTATAAAATCAACTTCTTCTTTCTTAAAAGGAATTTCTGGATAGTTAAAAATTATTACATCATAATCTGCAAATTTCTCAAACTCGTCAACTTCATCAACATGAATGTCATTTTCTTTTGCGTATCTTTGTAATTTTGAAAAATAATAATGGTCCGATATTATAAATTCCTGATGTGTGGTGCTCCATGCAACTTTTACCAATGTAATACCTGGTCAACCAAACTGTACAAAATTTGCACAGCTTGGGTTGGGGTATTTGTATTCCGCCATTTCAGACACTTCCGACCCCAACAGGCGGTATTTTGGAAGTGTCATAGTCCCTGCACCAAGCACAGGAGCTAACCTATTAGCCACTGCTATCCAATCCTTTGAAACGATTACACGCTTTAAAGGAGAAAGATCTCTGTATGATCTTTCAAGACAGCAGAAGGCTAAAGCTATGGAAAGAACTTGCCAGCTTTTATGTCTACCTGCAGGCAGACCCCTCACCTGTTCCTTCCGTTGGTTTACAGGTTGTTGGGAAGATGACTCGCTCTTTCCACTTTCTAAGTGTTTTTGTAATGTTTTTAGATTTTTTCTTAGTTTTGTTAATTTGCTTTTAAGTTTGTTTCTTTTGTATTCGTTTTTCTCTTCTTTTAGCTTTTGTTTTAATTTTGCAATATTGTCTTCAATTCTTGCTATAGTGTATGATAGAAAATCAGTATCGTTTAGGAGCTGCTTGTAATTCTTAGGTAATCTTTCTTTATATCCCAATCCTCTCCTCGCTATTACGTAAGCTCCTGCTATATCTTTGTCCATGTTGTATTGTGGTGCATATTTTAGCTTTCCAATTACTGATGTGTATGCAGGATTGACTTTTATTATTTCTATCCCGTTTCTTCTTGCCAGTATTTCTATTTTGTTTAATAGCCTTTTATAGCTCCATTTTTGTAGTCTTCCTCTTAACTTTGCAAATCCATCTCCTCTTTTGCCTTTTGGTAGTTTATTTAGATTTTCTATAGATATTGCCTTCTTTTCTTCCTTTGCTATCTCTATTATCTTATGTGCTATTTGCCATTCTGAGTATTGTCTTTTTTCTGAGTTTGCTTCTAATAATTCGTTTAAATTAATGCTTTGATATTTCTCTAAATTTCCATCTTTGCTTGCAAAAGCTAATGCAAGATGAAATGGGTAAGCATTTACATCTATACCTATTATTCCATTGTCTTTTTTGATTTTGATAGGTGGTGTTTTCTCTTCTATAGATATAAAAGCGTATAATTTACCATTCTTTGTTTTTAATCTAACACTGTACGGAAACCACTGATTTGTCTGATATGCATTTTCCAGCATAAACATAAAATCTATCCATTTATCTTTCTCTCTTTTAACATCTCTAATTACTTTTGCGTAGATATACTGTCTATCCCCTGTGTTTATTCTCAAATACAATTCATCGTTAACCCACTGAAATCTTAAATTTAGATTTCCTTGTTTAGATTTATCTCCTCTTGAATATAAATTCCCTTGTCTACTTTCTTTCCATTTTGCTTTTAATTTTCTTATTCTTTTTCCTGTTAGATGGTTTCTCTTTAATTGCTCAAATAATTTTCTTGAACCAAATATAAGCTTTTTTGGATTTTGACCTCTTTCTTCGCATGATGAGATAGTTGACTGTGCTAAGAATATTGCATCATCTGAGTATCTTGTATTTATGTTAAATAGTTTTGATAGTTGTTTTTTTAAATCTTTTCTTTTTTCGCCTTCTAATAATCTTTGGTATGCATATCTCATAGCAGATGAAAATCTACGCATTAAATTTAATACAATCTCTTTATCTTGCGTATTTTGAAATTCAAGTAGACATTGCAGTGTTATCATCTTTATCTACTCTCTTTTTTATTTCTGTTTCTTTTGTTTTTGCATTATTGTTATACATTTTTTTACACTTTTTACAGAAAATAGCAAATATTGTTAACCTCCATATAGATTTTTTTAAGATATTAACTTGTAGCAAGAATCATAAAAATTATAACTCAAAAACTTAAAAATTGGTGATGTGTTTGCAAATAGTAAAACTATGCATTAAATTAATTATGCATAAAACTATTAAATTATAGGGGGATATGATGGCTGACGAATATCGTGAAGAATTACAAGAAGAACAGCGAAAACCAGAGCCAGACCTTACAGCAGTTTTTACCGGTTCTCAAGCCTTAGAAAAAGCTCCAGAAATCTACGGAGTTCCAACAGGAATTGAAGGCTTAGACGATTTATTTTTTATTGTAAAACCAGTCAAAAAGAAGTTGGAAAAAGTGTCATTAAAGGGAATCCCGGCATATTCTGTAATGAATTTAACCGGTGTCTCAGATACAGGAAAATCTTTAATGGCAGAACAGTTTACCGTTTTCCGTGCAAATCAGGGTGATAAGGTAGCATTTATTACCGTTGAATCTCCGGCTAACTTTGTTGTTGCTTCTTTAAAGCTAAGGGCAGCAGCTATGGGATTAAATTTTGACGATTTTCAGGACAATATAATTTTAATCGATGCAGCCTCTTCGACAAGAATAAGAGAAAATGTACCGGATTTACTTGCTACTTTAGCTTATGTTATTAAAACTTACAAAGTAAAATTTACAGTTATCGATTCAGTAACTGGTCTTTTTGAAAACAAAGAAATGTTAGCAAGGGCAATAGTTAGAAGATTATTTAATTTTATGAAAAAATGGTATCAAACCGCTATCTTTGTATCTCAAAAGAGAAGCGGTCATGAGGAGTTAACAGCTGAAGCTGCAGGTGGTTATGCGGTAGGTCATATAGTGGACGGAACTATGGTTTTAGCTAAAGAGTTAATAGATTCTCCATATAAAGCAAAAATGTATAAAAAAGAAATAGGAGATATTGTTAGATTGTTTAGAATTGATGGTTGTAGAATGTCTGGACATGATACAAGAACGCATTTTCTTGAAATCACAGAAACAGGATTGGTTAAAATAAAAGAGCCTATAGGAGGATAGAAAAATGGTTATTGAAATTACAGGATTACCACCAACAGAAATTAATGAAAAAGATTTAGAACATCTTGTCGGTAGAGTATTCTTCAAATCTATCGATTTACTCGGTGGCTTAAACAAACTAACAGAGTTTAGAACTTTAACATGGCTTCCAAGCTTAGCAAGGTCTGCATATGTCATAGTTTTAAGAGAAGAGTATCTTAAAACAGAAGAAGAAATAGCTGAAAAAGTCGGATTAACGAAAAACACTGTAAGAAATATTTTAAGAGCTGACCCAACCTTAGCAATGGAAAAAATAAAAAAGATGGAAGAATTAGCAAAAGAAGAAGTCAAAGAATTAAGAGTTCATACAGCTGGCGGTATTGCTAAACTTGCCTACAAAATGGTCAAAGAAGGTAGCGATGCAGAAACATTAATTCACTACTGCAGTATCACAGCTACAGAAGTTGCTCAAGCTCTTGAAGTTCCATGGGCTTATACAGTGTTAAAACATATTAAGGGTATTAAATATCCAATTCAGGATACTACAGAATTAAAAGAAAGATTAAAAGGAGTAAAAATTAAAAACTACTCCGCAGAAGAAGTTTTAGATAAAGTACACTATCCTATAAGAATGCCGGCTCAACTTTTACATGAAATTAAATTAGCTATTTCTGGAATGAATAGTTAATTTAGCTATTAACACAAATTATGAGAGAGGGCGTTCCAAAATTTTTATAAATTTAACTTTCCTTGCCATCCTGAGGCCGTAAGGCCGAAGGATCTCATTTTTTTATAAAAACCGCTAAATTCCTCTCTCAAGATATAATAAGATTGCTAAGCCTAATACAATAAACAATTATACGAGGGCTTTAATCCAAGTTTTCTTCTTTTAGTTTTTTAAAAGAAAAGACAGGGAGAGATTTTTTGCCGGTTTAATAAATGACGGTCAGAAAGCTAATCAATTCTTAGATTTGGTTAAAGCCTTAGTTAAATCTCTTAATATTTTCTGTATAACATCTTTTGAATTGTACACGACTTGTGATATCATAATTCTATAAAAAAAATTTAAGGAGGATTTAGATGGAAAGGACTTTAGTAATCGCTAAACCAGATGCCGTAAGAAAAAATGTTGTAGGTAAAATTATTTCAAGGTTAGAGGATGAAGGGTTTAAACTTGTTGCACTAAAAAAAGTAAAATTAACAAGGGAACAGGCAGGACAATTTTATATTGTACATAAAGATAGACCTTTTTATGGTGAACTTTGTGATTTTATGTCTTCCGGACCAATAGTTCCTATGGTATGGGAAGGAGAGAATGTAATTGCAAGAGTTAGAGAAATAATGGGAGCAACTGACCCATCAAAAGCAGCAGAAGGAACTTTAAGAAAGCTTTACGGAACTAATGTAGGAGAAAATGCAGTTCATGGTTCAGATTCTCCGGAATCAGCTGCATATGAAATACCTTTTTTCTTTAGCGGGATAGAGCTTGTGGGATAAATATGTCTATGGCTTAATAATATTTTTATTACTTTGTCTTTTATGTGGAAGTATATTTATAACTTTTATATATACTCCTTATATTTTTTCACATTATAGTACAAAAGAAGCGGGGGAAATAGTAAGCAAGATATTTCCCCTTTATTTTAAATCCGGTTGGATAATAGGAATCATCATTTACACATTAGTAGGCGTCTTATCACTAAGAGAAAAAGAAATTATTAAAAAGCTAAAGTGGTTTGTTATAGCCGCTGCAGTTTTAATTTTAATCTCAATGGCTTTAGATAGAGCAATTTTACCTATAGCTGAAGGTTTAAAATCACAGTATTACGACCTTTTAAATGAAGGAAAACAAAACGAAGCTAAAATTATCTATAATAGATTTAAAACTTTCCATGGGATATCGAGTGTTTTGAATTTAATTAATATTGTTATAGAAATTTTTATGCTAATTTATATTCTAAAGTTTTTAAAAAATTTCCGAAAAAGCTATAGTATATAATACTAAAAAAGGGAGGAAGTAAAATGAAAAAGTCTGTGTTAGAAAAAATCTTTCTTATAATTTTGGGAGGTTCATTTATAGGTGCTATTTTTGTAGCAGTTCTTGTTTTCTTTTTAACATCAGAACTTTATAAGTCTTTGATAGCGTTAATAGGCTCGCAAATTTTATTTTTAATCCCGGTTTTCGGAATTATAAAAATGATTAATAATACAATAGTTAAAAAATTAAGAATAGTATCTCAAGCTATGAAAGAGGTTAGTATGGGGAATCTTGATTATGAGATAAAGATAGAAAAAACCGGAGATGAATTGGAAGAGTTAGCTGAATCCTTTGAAAGGATGAGGATTAGCTTAAAAACAATTATGGAAAAATTAGAAAAAGGTGAGCTTTAAACCGCATGGAAATAAAAACTTTAGAAGATCTTTTAAATAAGCCTTTTAATGATATAAAACCTTATTATATAGGTATTTTTGTTAAGGGAAAAGCTATAGTTTCAAAGTATATTAAAAAATCTGAAAAGCTAGAAGAATATTTTTCAAGAATGGTAGAACGTTCTTTAGAAATAAACACTGCTATCAAAAATTTCAATGCAGAGTTTTTATTTTCAGAAGGAAAAGATTTCTCGATAATGATTTACTATATAACAACTGAAATTGCCATAGGCATTATTCATGTTGGAAAGCCAAACTTTTCACTTCTAAAGATTGCTGCACAAGACCTTGCAAAAGAGTTAAAAAAATACGAAAAAGATCTATTGCTATATTATGAAGAACATTTAAAGCCAGTAGAAGAGCAGGTTAAATCAGAAGAAAAAGAAAACCTGCAAGCCGATTTAGATGAATTAGAAAAAGTCTTATCGGGTAAAATAGAAGAGAGTATACAACAAAAGGAAGACATTCCAAAAAATACTCTAAAGTCAACAGAAAATGCATCCCAAGCATCTAAATTTCAAAAGAATAATATAATAGAAAATAGACCTCCATCATTGGAAGAAATTTTATCTATGGAGTCAAATATTGAAGAAGAATCTGTTATACCATCTATTAA
Organism: Sulfurihydrogenibium sp.; assembly: GCF_028276765.1. Taxonomy (NCBI): domain Bacteria; kingdom Pseudomonadati; phylum Aquificota; class Aquificia; order Aquificales; family Hydrogenothermaceae; genus Sulfurihydrogenibium; species Sulfurihydrogenibium sp. The sequence goes on along the minus strand of NZ_JAPYVU010000023.1, from coordinate 16,026 downwards.
CGAAATCTTGGAGCCAAATCAATCTGAAGAAAATTTATCTAATATTGATAATATTTTAAACGAAATTGAAAAAGAATTTATAAAAATCGTAGGACCGTTTGGGAAATATATATTCAAAAAAAGAAAAGAGGAGTTTTTTCAAAAAGGCCATACAACCAAATTTTCAGTTTTAAAATTTATTCATTTACTGGCCGAAGAAATACCAGAATTTAGAAAAAGAGATTTATTTATAGAAAATACAAAAAATTTCTTATTAAATTTTTAATGGAGGATTAATAATGGCTGTTAGATATACAGAATTACTCGAAGAATTCATTAGAGACTCGGGAGCAGAGGGTGCTGTGTTAGTAAGTGTTGATGGATTGGCTATTGCATCCGTGCTTCCAAGCTCTGCTGATGAAGACAGAGTAGCGGCAATGGGTGCTGCTATATTATCACTTGGTGAAAGAGTGACATCAGAATTAAACAAAGGAACTCTTGAACAGCTATACATTAAAGGTTCTACTGGATATGTTATATTTACAGGAATTAAGGATGTTGCTGTTCTTGGAGCTCTTGCTCCAGTTAACGCAAAATTGGGTCTTTTATTAATGGAAATTCATAGAACTGTAAAAAAACTTGAACAAGAGTTAAAATAATTAAAAAGTTGAAATTGGAGATTTGTAATGGCGATAGCTGGGGATTTAAAGATATTTAATTTCGTAGACATATTTCAAGTTTTGCTAAAAGATAAAAAAGATGGAATTCTTGTAATAGAACAGGATAATAATAATATTGCCGTTTACTTCAAAGAAGGTAATATTGTATACATAAGAGAGGTTAAAAAAGTATTCTACATTTATCTTGACGTGGATTTTGAGGTCGTATTGAAGAAAGAAAATGTTGATAAATCAGAACTATATAATGTTTTAGTGGCAAGACTTCCTAAGTTATTATCTCTTAAGGAAGGCAAGTTTTCTTTTACATCAGGGTTTATAAAATACCCACCAGATTTAAAACCTTTAATTCCTATTGAAAAGTTAATAATGTATCTTGCAAGACAATTGACTGAAGAGGAAGTTGAAAGAAAGATTTCAGATTTAAACTTAGTATTTGAGAAAACCCCTAATTATGAAAATATTGCAAAAAAAGCTTATTTAGTTGACCATGAAAAGAGAATACTTCATGCAATAGATGGAAAAAATAAAGTTGCAGATATAATTAATATCACAAAACTTGATGAGCTTACAGTTAAAAGAACATTATATGGTTTCTTGGCTTGTGGAATCATACAAAGAGAAAAGAAAAAAGAGAGAAAAATAGGTTTTGACTTAACAAGAAATCTACTTAACAAAATAATTTCAAAGATTAAAGGGTTGTAAAATGGCAGAAAAGAAAATAAAAATAGTAGTGGCAGGACCTTACGCTGCAGGAAAAACACAATTTATAAACACAATTAGTGAAATAGAAACTGTAAAAACAGAAGCAAGAACTACAAAACCTGGAGAAAAGGAAAAGAAAGACCATACTACTGTTGCTATGGATTTTGGAAGGATAAAAATAGATGACGAACATACGCTTTATTTATTTGGAACGCCTGGTCAAGCAAGATTTGATTTTATGTGGGACATTCTTGGTAAGGGTATGGTTGGATTGGTTGTATTGGTAGACAGTACAGACCCTGCTACATTTCACGAGGCAAGAAGAATTATAAACTTTTTTGAAGCAAGATATCCGGCTCCGTTTGTTGTCGGTGCAAATAAACAAGATTTAAAAGGAGCATGGAGTCCTGAAGATATTAGAACAGCTTTGGATTTAGGAGAAGAAATAAAAGTATTGCCGTTAGTTGCAACGGACAAAGAAAGTGTTAAAAGAGTTCTTTTAGAGTTGCTGGAAGAAATCTCAAAATATATCTGACATAAGGGCTAGAAATCTAATATAGAATTTTTCTTGCATATAGATTTCTATCTTTTTTATGTTGGTACTTTTCTTTAATTTTTTTATTTTCCATTTGATATCTTAGCATTGTAAGCTGATGCTTTAAGTCTTCTAATATCTTTAGTTTTACTTCTATTTCTTTTTCTACATCTGGTTTTGGTTTATAAGCTCTCCATCAAAAAACATTCTTCCATATTTTGCTGTTGTAGTATGAATCAGCTTTATCTGTTTTGACTCTTGACATTTTAGCTTCCATAAACTTCTTTATTGAAAATGGATTTACTACTTTTCAAACTCTACCGGGTCAGATTTAACTTCAAAAGTTTCTTTCTTGTTATCATACAATACTGTTGCAGTAAATGATTTTTTAGATACATCTACTCCTACGACAATTTTATAGTTGTTCATAAAAGCACCTCCTTTCATAAAATACTTGACATGAGAGAAACTTCCTGATAACCTATCATCGTAATCAATACAGGCTTAAAAGCCTAATGTTCTTACTGCAGGTTTTAGGAAGTTGTAGGAAGGATAGTCTAAAACATCCTACAGCGGTCTTAAAAGACTAATGACAGAAACTTGATCTGTCCTTCCTTTTTTCTCCCATGTCTGTAATTATTATAAAACTTATTCTCTTAAAGTTTAAAAATTTTTGGTATATTTAATATACGATGACAGGAAAAGATTGATTGATAAGTGTTAAAGGAAGGACAACCTTATTCGTCATTCTGCAGCCGGCGAAAAATCTCATGTTTTTAATGAATTTCTCACCCGAGGTATTATTTAAATTTCATAAAAATCACCAATTTCCTATCAAAAGATATTACTCACTTTATAAATTTCTTAAATACCTCTATTTAAATTTTAAATTTGATTTCACCTTACCATTTGTGTAGATTGTTAACAAGAACGTTTATTAAGGAGGCTATACATGAACAGACGAGAATTATTGAAAAAAGGATTACTTATGACAGCAACAGGTTTACTCCTTCCAAAGGAAATGTTTGCTCAAGTTAATAAATCTCTCTTAGGACCTGCTGCAGATTTGCTTCCGGATGGAACGATTAAAGAACAAATTTTAGAAGCTTTGCCCGGAAAAAAGCCTTTGATAAAAAAAACCTTTAGAGCTCCAAACTACGAGACCCCATATAAATACTTTAATGAAATCTTTACTCCAAACGATGTTTTCTTTGTTAGATACCATCTTGCAAACATACCGCAAGGTATCGATGAAAAAAATTGGAAGCTTAAAATCTCCGGAGATGCTGTAGAAAAAACTTTAGAACTTACAATGGAAGACTTAAAAACAAAATTTGAACAAGTTGAGATTGTAGCCCTTAAAGCATGCTCTGGAAATATGAGAGGTTTATTTAATCCACATGCACCTGGAGTACAATGGGGATACGGAGCTATGGGAAATGCTAAGTGGAAAGGTGTAAGATTAAAGGATATCTTGAATAAAGCCGGATTAAAGGCTAACGCTCTTGAAGTTGCCTATAATGGCGCTGACTCTGGTGTTATGCCAACAACTCCTGATTTTGTAAAAAGTATTCCTGTTTGGAAAGCTACACAAGAAGAGGTAATAGTTGCCTATGAGATGAACGGTGAGCCAATTCCATATTTAAATGGATATCCTCTCGTGCTTGTAGTTCCCGGCTGGACAGCGACTTATTGGATGAAGCATTTAACCGATATAACGGTAATTTCTACTCCTTTAGATAATTTCTGGATGAAAAACGCTTACAGGGTTTCTGTCGATAAATTTCCAATAAGGGAGAGATTTTTGTCTCAGATGAACTCAGAAGATATGCCCATAACAGAGATATCAATAAACTCTATTATCACAAACATAGAAAAAGGGCAAGTATTCAAGTTAGGTCAGCCAATAGAGGTAAAAGGTTTAACATGGGATGGTGGTTATGGAATTAAAATGGTAGAAGTTTCTGTAGATGGTGGAAAAACATGGGCAGAAGCACAATTAGATAAAGATTATGGCAAGTTTTCATGGAGACAGTTTAGTTATGTGTTTAAGCCTAATAAAAAAGGAAAATATACAATCATGGTAAAGGCTACAAACAGCATTGGACAAACACAACCAATAGAACCAATCTGGGAGCCTCATGGATATGGTTATAACGCTATTCAAAAAATAGATATAAAAGTCATTTAATTAGGAGGTATTTAAAAATGAGGAAATTTATTGCAATTGTATTAGCAGTATTTTCTATATCTTATGCCGGAGAAGAAAATTTAGTATTAAAAGAAGGAAAAAATAAGGAGTTGGTTCAAGCTTACTGCTCTGCATGTCATAGTGTTGACTATATTATGATGAATTCAAAGTTTTTAGACAGAAAAGGCTGGGAAGCAGAGGTTAATAAAATGATTAAACTTGGCGCACCAATAAACAAAGAAGATTCAGAAAAAATAATTGATTATCTTGTCAAGAATTACGGAATAAACAAATAATTCGGGAGGTTTTTTTGATGAACTATATTCCGGGAATACTGATTACTGCTATTTTATCAGTAATCGCAATGTTTATATCTAACTTAGAAATTGTAAAATCTACCGTTAATTTTAGTCCATTGATTGTTGCGATTATTATCGGCTTAATTGTAGGCAATTCAATTAAAATTCCGGAAGTTTTAAAACCGGGTATTAACTTTTCTTTAAAGAAAATTTTAAGAATTGCTATTATCTTCTTGGGGTTTAGGCTAACGTTCCAAAACGTTATTGATGTCGGTCTTGAAGGAATTATAATCGATGCAATTATGCTTTTAACGACGTTTTTACTTGGAGTTTATGTATCTAAAAAAGTTTTTGGACTTGATGAGCAAACGAGCTATATGCTTGCGTCCGGTTCTTCAATATGTGGTGCATCTGCAGTATTAGCAACCGCTCCAATAGTAAAGGGACAAATGCATCAAGCAGCTATGGCAGTAGCTACTGTTACGATTTTTGGCACAATTTCTATGTTTTTATATCCGGCTGTTTATAAAGCTGGTTTATTGTTAGGAATGGATGATGCTTTATATGGCATCTATGCCGGTGCAACAGTTCATGAAGTAGCTCAGGCTGTTGCTGCAGGCTTTGCTGTATCTGATGTTGCAGCTAACACGGCGACAATTTCAAAACTAACGAGAGTAATAATGCTTGCTCCACTGCTTATAGTTTTGAGCTTTTTCTTTGCAAAAAAGCATGCTACGCATGGAGTAAATTTAAGAGAAATTCCAATTCCTTGGTTTGTATTTGGTTTTATTGCAATGATTGGAATAAATTCCATGTCACTTTTAGACAAAACTTATGTTAATATAATTAACCAAGTAGATACGTTTTTATTAACTATGTCTATGGCGGCACTTGGAATTGAGACTAATATTGAAAAAATGAAAAAAGCCGGTATGAAGCCAATCTATGCAGCATCGGTTTTATTTTTATACCTATTTTTTGGTGGATACATAGTTACAAAAGTTATTCATACAGTATTTAACGGAGGATGATTTTATGTTTAAAAAAATTGTAGTTGCTTATGACGGGTCTGAAAATTCTTTGAAAGCATTAGATAGAGCCATAGAGTTAGCTAAATGCAATAATGCTGAGTTGCACGTAGTAGGTGTTGTAAGAATGTTTGAATTTGGTGCTATAGACTATGTTTCTCCTGAAGAGATTGAAGAGTATGAAAAACAAGAGATTTCTAAGGAAGAGAAATATTTGAAAGAGGCTATCCAAAAAGTAAGCCAAGCAGGACTAAATGGAACTTACAAAGTAATGGAAGGTGATCCGGCGGAAGAGATAATGACTTATGCTGATGAAGTAGGAAGTGATTTAATAGTAGTTGGAAGAAGAGGTGTTGGCGGGTTTAAAAGATTACTGATAGGAAGCACATCTTCAAACATAGTTAAATATGCTAGTCAATCAGTTTTAGTTGTTAAGTGAATAAGTGAGTGTGTTCTAAAATTCCTGTAAGTTTACCTTTTTGATTTTTTGACTTGAAAAGAAAAATAGGAGACTCGTCGCCGGCTGCAGAATAACAACGTTGATTTTTAGAATAGTCTTAGTGAATAGGTGAGTACTTGTTAGTAAACATTGAAATGAACAAATTTATGATTGGTTTACCCAATCTCTTGAAATTATTTTAAGTTTAAATATATTATTATCAATTGAATATGGGGGCGATACGGGTTCGACGGCAAACGGCGAGCAAAGGGAAGCATGCCGTAGAAGGTCACTACGTAAAAAACCAAAACAAAACAATTCCCGAACGCGAAATCGCTCTCGCTGCTTAATTAACGCAGCGACGTCCTACCTGGCTTGCCCGTAGGCTGGGATAGGGCGTAAGACATACGGGATAGAGCCTTTCCAACCTCCCCTGAGGGAAGGCTCGAAACCTAACGGGGATAGCTTTAAGCTCCTCTGCCTGTGGAGGAGCTTAGGGCGAAACCTTAATCACAGGCTAAGCATGTAGAAGCCCTTTGGGCTTGGCCTTTGCCGGACGGGGGTTCGATTCCCCCCGCCTCCACTAACTACCGGTTTTTCTAATCTCTCCTTTTGGATTTCAATATTTGTCCCTCATTCTGAGGATTTAGTCTGAATGGCCTCCTGTTTTATTCTATTTGAAAAAAGAGGAGTAAAAAAGGAGATTCTTCTCCGGCTGAAGAATGACATGTAGATTTTTGTAAGCAATTTCATTTAAAAAGGTTAATCTGAGTTAAGATTTGATTTCTTTGAAAATAATCCCGATTGGGTCTTAGGTCATTTAAAGGATTTTTTAATTATGCCTTAGGCAAGAATTTGATTTTAATAAGTTTATGTAAAGAGACTCTTTTTGACTTAAGTCCTCAGGGATGATAAGGAAAGTGAAAGTAGAGGTAATTTATGAATTGCCCCAATATTCATTAATCTTTCAAAACAATCTTTAAAAATTTCACTTTTAGCATTCTAAAACTGTGCAAAGAATCTCCTGCTTCTTTTACTTTATAATTTAACTACCATGCAAGTTGTAGCTTTTTTAACACCCGGAATTGGGTTAATATCTTTTATAACAATTCTTCCTATTTCATTTTGGTCTTCACCTACAACATAAACGATTATGTCGTATATGCCGGTTACTACATCTGCAGATTTTACATTCTCTATTGTTGACAATGCTTTTAAAATATTTGGTATTTCTGGCGGGTTTGCTTCGATTAAAACATAGGCAGATGCAGCATTTTTTATTTCTATATCTTTCAAAAGCTCTTCAAAAGTTATTGGCATTTCCATTTCTTTCATAATTTCTCTCCTCTTATAATATATATCTTGTTAAATCTTCGTTTGTAATCACATTACCAAGCTTTTCTCTAACCAACTTGCTATCTATCACAATTTTCTGTCCTTTTAAATCTGGTGCGTTAAATGAAAAGTCTTCCATTATTTTTTCTAAAATTGTATGAAGTCTTCTTGCTCCAATATTTTCTGTTCTTTCGTTTACTTCTTCAGCTATTTGTGCTATTTCTTGAATTGCATCTTCTGTAAATTCAAGTTCAACACCTTCTGTAGACATTAAAGCTATATACTGTTTTATCAATGCATTTTTTGGTTCTGTTAAAATTTTGACAAAATCATCTTTTGTAAGTGCTTTAAGCTCTACTCTTATTGGAAATCTTCCCTGCAATTCTGGAATTAAATCTGAAGGTTTTGCTAAATGAAATGCTCCTGCTGCTATAAATAAAATATGGTCTGTTTTGACTGGTCCGTATTTTGTTGAAACCACAGTTCCTTCTACTATTGGAAGTAAATCTCTTTGCACTCCTTCTCTTGATACATCAGGACCGCTTCTTGACGACCCTCTTGCTGCTACTTTATCAATTTCATCAATAAATACTATTCCTAAGTTTTCTGCTCTTTTTACTGCTAAGGTTTGAACTTCATCCATATCTATAAGCTTTTCTGCTTCTTCGTTTTCTATAATTTTTAATGCTTCCTTGACGGTCAATCTTCTTTTTTTTCTTTTTGAAGGCCCTAAATTTGAAAATAACTCTTTTAGCTGATTTTCAATATCTTCAAGACCAGGAACAACTACACCCCCAACAATAGCTGAAACTTTTTCTTCTACATCTATTTCTATAACTTTATCATCTAATTGACCTTTTCTTAACATTTCTCTAAATTTTTCTCTTGCCGGCGATTCTTCTTCCTCAACAAATGTTCCATATCTTTTTGTTTTTTTAGGTACTAGATAGTCTAATACCTTTTCTTCTGCTATAGCTTTTGCCTTTTCTCTTACTTCTTCCATCTTTTCAGCTTTTACCATCTTGAAAGATACGTCAACAAGCTCTCTTATGATAGATTCAACATCTCTTCCAACATATCCAACTTCTGTAAATTTTGTTGCTTCTACTTTTATAAATGGTGCTTTCACCAAGTTTGCCAATCTCCTTGCAATTTCAGTTTTACCTACTCCTGTAGGTCCTATCATAAGTATATTTTTTGGAATTACTTCATCTCTTAGGTCTTCAGGCAATTTTTGCCTTCTCCATCTATTTCTAAGTGCTATTGCAACTGCCTTTTTGGCTTCTTCCTGACCAACTATGTATTTATTTAACTCTTCAACTATCTGTTTAGGTGTAAGCTCTCTGTCTATTTCCAATCTAACCTCCTAATCTTCAAGTGTTGATATGTCTCCAAGCTCTTGACCTAATTCTCTGGCTCTTAAAACTCTTCGCATTATTTTACCACTTCTTGTTTTTGGTAGTTTATCAACAAATTCTACTTCGTCGGGAACAGCTATAGCACCAAGGACCTCTTTGACCGTTTCTTTAATTTCAGTGATTAATTCTTGTGATGGTGAATATCCTTCCTTTAGTATGACAAATGCCTTAATTGATTCACCTTTAATTTCGTTAGGCTTTCCAATTACAGCCGCTTCTGCAACTGCAGGATGTTCAACGATTGCAGATTCAACCTCTGCATTGCCTATTCTGTGTCCTGCAACGTTTAAAACGTCATCAGCACGTCCAAGAATCATAATATATCCATCTTCATCTACGGAAGCAAGGTCTCCTGCTGAATAAACACCTCCAGGAATTTCTTTCCAGTATTTTTCATATCTTTCCGGCTCTCCCCAGCAAGTTCTAAGCATAGATGGCCATGGTTTCTTAATCACTAAATGTCCCACTGTATTAGGTGGAAGCTCATTGCCTTCTTTATCAACAACTGCCGGAACCACACCAAATAATGGCTTTCCTGCTTTGCCCGGCTTTGCAGGGTAACATGGAAGTGTTGTTATCATATGTGCTCCTGTTTCTGTCTGCCACCATGTGTCAACTACAACAGCTTTTTCTCTTCCTATGTTTTTATAATACCAAATCCAAGCTTCTGGATTGATTGGCTCACCAACAGAACCAAGTATTTTTAACGACGATAAATCATATTTTGCTGGAATTTCATCTCCAAATCTCATAAGCATTCTAATGGCTGTAGGTGCTGTATAGAATACATTTACTCTGTATTTTTCAACATACTCCCACCAAATGCCAGGATGTGGATATACCGGAACACCCTCCATTATTACTGACGTTGCACCATTCGCAAGCGGTCCATAAACAATATAGCTATGGCCTGTAATCCATCCAATGTCTGCTGTACACCAATAGATTGTATCTTCTTTTATGTTAAATACTGTTTTTGTTGTTAAATACGTATTTACCATATAACCGCCTGTTGTATGAAGAACGCCTTTTGGCTTTCCTGTTGTTCCTGATGTATAAAGAATAAACAACGGGTCTTCCGCATCCATAACTTCCGGCTCACAAACAGGACTGCTTGACTTGATTAATTTTTGAAAGTTTATATAATGGCTACCGTATTCATCTTCAGAAAGCTCATTATCCCTGTCCCATACAATAACTTTTTTAACAAAATCAAGCTCTTTAATTGCATCTTTTACAGTTGGAAGTAATGGTATTTTTTTACCCCTTCTTTTTGTGTAGGTTGCTGTTATTACTACTTTTGCTTTTGCATCATTGATTCTTAATTTCAATGCCCCTTCGCTAAATCCTGCAAAAACTACGCTATGTATAGCTCCAATCCTTGCACAAGCAAGCATACTTGCTATTGCTTCAATAGTATTTGGCATATAAATAGAAACTCTATCCCCTTTACCGACACCAAGGGATTTCAAGCCATTTGCAAGTCTACTGACAAGCTCCAAAAGTTCGCCATAGGTTATTTTTTTCTCGTTTCCATCTTCATCAACATAGATATAAGCTACTTTATTTCTTTTTCCGTTTAAAACATGTCTATCAAGACAGTTGTATGTGATGTTTGTTTTCCCGCCAATAAACCATTTAGCATAAGGAAAATTCCACTCTAAAACCTTGTCCCACTTTTGATACCAAAATAGTTCATTTGCAACTTCAGACCAAAATTCATCAGGATTTTCAATAGATTTTTTGTACATCTCTTCGTAGTTTTGAACTATACACTCTTTCTTGATCTCTTCCGGTGGATAATAAATATCCTTTACTTGTAAATGAACTGTTTCTAAATTTTCCATCTTTACCCTCCTTAGATTATTAAAATTCTTATTATTAAATTACTATACTTTGGGTGAGAAATTCAAATATAAATAAAACATCTAAAAAAACTTCTTGGTGGCAGTTAAAATTGTAATAGCAAAAATTCCACCAAGGAAGTAAAAATGCAAAACTCTAATCTTTATTTTACAATATTTCAAAAAATCTCTGAGCATTTAACTATACTTTTAAACGTTCAATCAAAAAAGAAAGCAGGTAGACCACCTAAGGTATCTGATTTACAGCTTGCAGCTTTATATATCACATCCTACATTTCAAACACTCCTATTCTTACACTTGCCAGATTTCTAATTTGTCCTTCTATTCAATCTTGGCATCTGTTTAGAAAATCAAAATCAGAAAGAAGAAGAATCACTATTATTATGACGAAAGTATTTACTATGGACTTTTGGTTATGGTGGTTTGTGATGAAGATGGTGTGGTTTATGACATATGGTTTCATCCAGCAAGCTATCACGAGGTAAGGTCATTAAGAATAAGACACAAAATGAGTAAATTGTTTAGATTTTTGAATGATTATTGAAGCAGTAAATTCTCAAAAAAGAATTTCAATCTTACAAGTAGATGGAGAAAGATTAAGACTTTTGTTGCTTATCTCTATGCATATGCTATTGGTTATAGCTTTTTTAGAAAAAGTAAACTATGGAGGAAGACTGTTCCAAAATTCTCGTAGGCTTACCTTTCCGTGTCATCCTGAGGCTGTAAACCGAAGGATCTCCTCTTTTTAAAATAAGAAAAAATAAGATTCTTCGCTTCGCTCAGAATGACGATGTGGATTTTTGGAACACCCTCACTATGGAGGTAATTTCTCACCCGACGTATGATATTATTATTTTTAGTCTGTTTATTTAATTTTTTAGAATTTCTTAATTTTCTTCACTTTCTCCAATCAAGGTAAAATTTAAATATGACATACATGATAAGATATTAATAATAAAATTTTGTTTGGAGCAGATTAATATGAGTTTAGAAAAAGTTATAGATATAGCAAAAAAAGAGTTAAAAGACTATGGATGGGAGATTTTCTACCTGAAAAATAAGAAATTAAAATCTCAATCAAACGACCTTAAACTTGATAAAGTATCAGTTTCAGAAGATGCCGGATTTTCTGTTAGAGTATTATTTGGAAAGTCTCAAGGATTTGCGTACTCTACATCTTTTGAAGAAAAAGATATAGCTGATTGTATTAAGGCAGCAAAAGAGCTTGCTGAGATTACTTCTGAGGATGAGGCTAACGGATTTGTTGAAAAGCTTGAAGAATCAGAGAAAATAGAATACTTTGACACTTTTGCAGTAAATCTTACATATTCAGAGAAAGTAGAAAAATCTATTGAATTAGAAAAGCTTGTAAGACAAAAAGATGAAAGAATTAAAGCGGTTAGAAGTTCAACCTTTGTAGAAAGCATCATTGAAACAGTTTTAATAAATTCTTTTGGAGTAGAAATCAAAGAAAAAGGCACATTCTACTCAGCCATGGTGTCAGCCGTTGCACAAGAAGGTGAAGACAGTCAGATATCATGGAGTTTTAACGCTACAAGATTTTTATCAGACCTTGATTTAGACAAAATAGCACAAGAGGCAGTCTTCTATGCAGTATCTCTTTTAAACTCAAAACCAATAGCTACAAAAAACATGACAATAATGCTGCCACCACATGCAGCAGTTGAAATCCTTGACACATTCTCATCAGCATTTACTGCAGATGCTTTGATTAAAAATAAAACCTTGTTTAAAGATAAGATAAATAAAAAAGTAGCAAATGAAAAGCTTACGCTTGTAGACAATGGAAGACTTCCAAAAGGATTTAGTAGTTCCACATACGACGGAGAAGGAAACTTAAAAGGAAAAACAGTTTTAATAGAAAATGGTATTTTTAAAGGATTTTTACATAACAACTATACAGCTAAAAAAACAGGCTTAAAATCTACCGGAAACGCCGTAAGGTCTGATTTTAGAACTTTACCATCTGTTGGAATAACAAACTTTTATATAGAAAATGGTAAAGATGATATTAAAGCATTTTTAGACGATGCAGATGAAGTATTTTATATAATAGATTTAATGGGACTTCATACAGCAGACCCGATATCCGGTGATTTTTCTCTTGGAGCTTCCGGAATTATCTATCATAAAGGTGAAATCGTTAAGTCTGTAAGAGGTGTTACGATAGCCGGAAATATATTAGATATACTAAATAATATTGTACTTGTAGGAAATGATTTAAGATTTTATGGAAATCTTGGCAGTCCTTCATTGATAGTTGAAAATATTACAGTAGCAGGAGAATAAAATAAAGTGCCCAGGGTGGGATTTGAACCCACACGCCCTCTCGGGCACTACCCCCTCAAGATAGCGCGTCTGCCAGTTTCGCCACCTGGGCAATTTGGAGATAAATATTATATCACAGAGAGGAAAAATTGCAAGTAGTAATCCTTCAAAACGGAGCAGATTTAGACGAGCTTTCCTCAGCTTACGCTATAACTTTACTTAATCCAGATTTTAAAATCCTCTTACCAAACAGTTATGAATTAAAAGTAAAGAAAACCCTTGATGTATTCTCAGAAAAATTTAAAGATAAAATAATCAAAATAAATCAATTAGATATATCTAAAATAACAAAAGCCATAATAACAGACCATCAACTCTTAGATATAACACTTCCTGAAAACGTAGAAATAGAAATATACGACCACCATCCAAAAAAAGCATATTCAAAAAAATATAAAACTCATCTTTATAAAACCGGAGCCTTAACAACGATATTTGTAGAAAAACTAAAAAGAGAAAAAATTAAGATTGACAGCATAGATGCAACAATCTTAGCCCTTGGGATATATGAAGATACAGGAGGATTTAAGTACAAAGGTACAACAAGTAGAGATATAAAAGCTTATCAATTTCTTTTCGAAGTTGGGATAGATTTAAACAGATTTATGAAAGTTATTCAAGATAGATTTGATTTACCAGAGTTAGAACTTTTAAAAGAACTACAAGTAAATGCTGAATTTTTACCTATAAAAGATTTTAAAATTTACATCTCACAAACTTCCATAAGATATAACCATGATGTAGCAGGTTTATTAAAGTATGTAAAAGCCTTTGAAGATGCTGACGCTTACTTTGTAGTTATTAATCAAAAGAACAAAAAAACCATAATTGGCAGGTCTGCTGATGAAAATATTGATGTTAATAAAATTTTAAAACATTTTGATGGCGGGGGTCATAAATATGCCGCATCAGCCCAAATAACAGGGTTTTCCTACGAGGATATAAAAACAATCTTAATATATTTGTTAGAAAAAGAACCGTTTAACTTAGAGCATCTAATAATAGATGACTTGCCTAAGATAAAGTTTGATACTAAATTTAAAGAATTAGAAAATTTAGTAAAAACTTACAAATATATGATTGTTTTAGACCAAAATGGAAAATATGCAGGAATTTTGACAAGTCAAACCGTTAAACTTGGATTAAAACACGGATTAACAGAAGAAAAAGCAATAACTTTTACTGAAGATTGGTATGTTGTAAACTACTCAGACCTAAACATTTTAAAGTTAAAAAAATTGATGGAAATAAATAGCGAAATTTTCCCGGTGATAAAAGACGGTAAATATATAGGTGTTATTTACAAAAAAGACATAGTTAAACATCTTTTAAAAGATATTCTGGAAGAAAATCTAACCCATTATCATCTAAAAACCTACAATTTCAAACAAAAACTTGAGAAATTCTTTCCAAAAATACTAATAGAAAAGTTTAAGGAGATTGGAGAGTTATCACAAAAACTTGGATATAGAAGCTTTATAATCGGCGGAGTTGTTAGAGATATTATTTTAAATCGTCCAAATCTTGATGTAGATATCATTGTTGAGGGTGATGCACCTACCTTAATAAAAGAGTATGTAAAAGATAAAAATTATACTTTTTATATCTATAACGAATTTATGACAGGGCAGGTAATGATTGAAAATGGTTTAAAGCTTGATTTTTCAACGGCAAGAAAGGAAGAATACCAATCACCGGGAGCATATCCAAAAGTTGAGAAAGCAACACTTTTTGAAGACTTATACAGAAGAGATTTTACAATCAACACCCTTGCTATAGAGATTACATCCTCAAACTATGGAATTTTGATTGATTACTTTAATGCAATAAAAGACATTAAAGAAAAACGAATTAGAATCTTACACTCTTTAAGTTTTGTAGAAGACCCAATTAGGATTCTTAGAGCATTAAGGTTTGCAGGAAGGTTTAACTTTAAGTTAGAAAAAAACACTGAAAAGCTTTTAACTTACAGTGTTGAAAAAGGATTGTTATCAGTTGCACCAAAAGGAAGAATAAATTTAGAATTAAATCTTGCCTTTGAAGAAGAGAAAGTTATCGAGATACTAAAGCTTTATGATAAGTATAAAGTCTTAAATAAAATATTTACTCAGACACATATTGACTCAAAAAAAGAAATATTATTACAAAAACTTATAGATAATTTAGTTTTACTACAGCATTTAAAACCTTACAATTACAGCAAAACAACAAACTTTTTATATGTCCTTTTATCTCACTTACCAACAGAGCTTATATATGAAAATCTTAGACTGTATCATTTTGATAAAGAAGCTAAGCTATGCGATAAATTTGTTCAAGATTTTAATGAGATTTTGAAGCTTGAAGACATTTTTCAGATTTACAAAATTTTAAAGAAAATAAATTTAGAATACTTGCCGGCTATATTAACATTGGTAGATGAAGGCAGAAATAAAAAAATAATAAAAATCTTTGAAGTAGAGAAAAAACCGTTAATCAAAGGAGAAGATTTAATAGAACTTGGCTTAAAACCATCAAAGCTGTTTAAGGATATTTTAGAAGATGTATTTGAAAAACAGCTAAAAGAAGTGTTTAAAAATAAAGATGATGTCATAAAATATATAAAAAGTAAATATCTTGTATAAGTCATACCAGTTTGGGAAAATTCCGATTTTCTTGAATTCATAATATCACAAAAGTATTGTAAAGGTGATTTTTTGTTCAAACTATGATGAGGTCTTTCTGTGTTATACCATAGCATATATTGCAACATCTTTTTTTGATACATAACGATTTTTTAAAGATAAAGGATTGTTATTACTGCTTTTATACTCTTTAATCCATCTGTATATAGTAGATTTTGATACACCAAAAGCTTTAACTGCAAGTTTTACTACAGTGTTTTAAATCAAATTCTACAACTTGTAATCTAAAGATTATTTCTGGATGTTTTTCCATAACATTATCTAATTCTTTTACCTGCTTTAAAAGCTTTCTTTCAAGTATATTAACTCTCTGAATGTAGGTAGATGTTCCTACTTTCTTTTTCATTTTTATCCTCCAATTTTCATGATTTTAAATTCTTATATAATATTTTCCCGATATTGTCCAAAAACTTTTACAATTTAATTGTAATATCATATAAAATTATACCTAAAAACTTAAAAATTGGTGAGGTTTTTATGAAAAGAGACTGGAAAGAATATAATAAACAACTTGTAAAGCG
>NZ_JAPYVU010000022.1 GCF_028276765.1 Sulfurihydrogenibium sp. | reverse complement strand
GTAAAATAAAGATTAGAGTTTTGCATTTTTACCTCCTTGGTGGAATTTTTGCTATTACAATTTTAACTGCCACCAAGGAGTTTTTTTAGATGTTTTATTTATATTTGAATTTCTCACCCAAAGTATACTTCTAATTAAATTAGTTAATAACTTATTAATACAAAAAAATATCGTTTCATCTTTAGAAGGGAGCGTAATTCTATTCTTATTAAGTGCTATTGCAGTGCTTCTGATAGAAATAGTTATATATGTTTACATTAGAAGAATAAAAATTAAAATCACTTATAAGGAGGGTTAATTATGAAAGCTTTTAAATATATAATTATGTGGATTTTTTTACTTATGATACAACCAGCTATAGCTTTAGAAGATTCTAATAATCTAAATGAAGAGATCGTTAAAAACTTTACATATCATTTAAAGTATTCAGAGCAAACAGTTACATTGAAGAATGGAAAATATGAAACTCCATTAAGACCTGGCAACAAAGAGGATATGGAAAATTATCTCAGTGTAAAGATAGAAAAATACGGCATATTTAAACCCAAATTCTTGCCACCATTTGCCATAGTTATACTTTCCGAAAATTTTGGTGGAAGTGGCGTGTTTTTTGAAATAACAGCTCTTGTAAAAGAAGATGATAAAATCGTTCAGACTAATTCAATTGAACTTGGTGATAGAGTTGTAATAAAAGATTTAAGATTTCAGCCAGGATTTGTTTATTTTCAGAGAGACTTCATATATTTATCACTTCTTACCCATAAAGGAACTGATCCCTCTTGTTGCCCAACCAAACAAGAAATACTTTGCTTTACCTTAGTAAGAGATGAAAATAAAGAAATGAAATTATTAACCTGCGAAGAAGCTGAAGAAAATTATCCTTTACCCGCTGTAAAAAAACCGGCTCTTTATCTTTATCCAAATAAAACTGAAAAAGTAGAAGTAATCTTGAAACCAAAAGGACAGATTACAAAAACTATTCCAGAATACAAAGATAAATGGTTAGTTATAGCTAATCCAAATGGGTTGATAGATAATAAATATCCGTATCTTTTCTACGAAGTAGCATTAGAAAATTCAATTGATTTACCAAAAGAAGGTTGGATAGTTAAAACCACAGATTTGGAAAAATGGTTTGATGTGAATCTTCCTAAATTAGGACTTAATGAAAAAGAAATAAAAGACTTTAAAGAGTATTGGCTTGGTGAACTAAAAGGATATCCTTATTATAAAATTAGATTACTAAGTGAAGAATTTTTAGATGAAAATATAGCAGTTAAAATAAACCCAAGACCAGATACTTTTATTAGAGTAATCTTTTATTTTGAAGGTACTTACGATAGTAAAGAAAAATTAATAGAACCTCAAATTAAAACACATATAAGAAAAGGATTTACCGCAGTAGAATGGGGAGGAATTTTAGGGACCTCAAATAAGTCTGATATAAAATCAGTAAAATATTCTTTTTTCCCAACAGAAGAAGGCATATTAGTTTTAAGTTCTTTAAACATTGAAGATCATAAAATCAAAATAAAAGTAAATACTAACGGTTGTACTGACAAAAACTCAATTAAAGCTGTTGTTAAAAAATCAACAAGAATAGATCCAAGAGTTCCAGATTATGAAATAACTTTTATAAGAGAAAAACCAGACAGTTGTAAAGCCTTTATTCCCGATGGAGCGGTTATTGAGTATGATTTAAAAAGAGATTTTAATATTCAAATGCCTTATACTTTAAAAATTGGAAATCCTGTAATGCCTTTTACTAAGGATGAGCCCTATTTTACAATAGGAAAAGTTGAAAGAACAATTCAAGAAGAACCAATTGAAGGAGAACTTCTTGGTACAATTCAAGAAATGATGACAGAGATAAGGCGAGATGTAAAAAATGCAACTATTTATGCTATACAGAAAGAAATAGAGAGGTATAAAAAGAGAGGAGAAAAAGAAAAGGTAAAAAAATTAGAAAATGAACTAAAAGAGATTAAGCAAATAAAAGATGAAGATTTTCAAATACCAGAAAACGCTCAAGAGTATGAACCTGAATCTAAAGATTTATCATTCGGTCCTATTTATCCCTGTAAAGCTATACAAACCGAAATTATTGCAGGTAAAAGAATTTCCATAGGAGATATTTTAAACGTTAAAGGTATGACAAGATCAGGACCTTTTTATCATATAGCAGGTATAAGGAAAGATGTATTGGAAAATATGAAAGCAGGAAAAATATATAAAGCAAATTTATGCTTAGTTTATAAAAGGGAATATTTTGGTTTTATACCTGATTATTATATATATTTAGCTGATGTGGAAGAATAGAAAGATTTTGGAGGTTAAATATGATTAAAGTATACAAAACTTTAATAGGAATTTTGATATTTTTGTATTTTTTACCTGTAAATGCATTAGAAAAACCAGAAGTTTTTCTACCAGAAGAAAATAGTAAAATGCTTTTAGATGAATTTTTTTCTTGGTAATTGCTCAAAATAATCCACCTATGCTATAATAAGTAGTAAGTAGTATAGGGGGTAAAAAGTGAATTTAGTAGAATTACTACAGATAGCATCATCAGAAGAAAAAGCAGAGGAATTTTTAAGAGAAAAAGGCGTTCTCAAAACATTTGATAGCTGTCCTTTCTGTAATGCTAAGAACATTGGTAAAATCAGAAGAAACTTCTACAAATGCTATAAATGTAAAAAAGAATGGAGTGTTAGAAAAGACAGTATCCTTGAGGATTTAAAAATTCCATTCTCTAAATTTATATTGGCTGTAAAACTATTCATCCTTGAAGTTCCAGTTAATAAAGCACATAAAGAGCTTGATTTGGCTTACAATACTACGCACAAGATCTACACAAAGCTTAGACAGTGTATATACAAATTTGTCTCAAAAGATAACCAGCTTCTATCAGGAGAAGTAGAAATGGATGAAAGCTATTTTGGAGGAAAACTGAGAGAAACCATAAAGAAAGTAAAGAGATGAAGTTTAATATATGCAGATAAATTCAAAAGTTATGATGGTCTTGTGATGTATGGATTTAAATAAAAGTGTAAAGTTTGCAAACGGCAAAGTGTATATAAATGGCATAGAAGGATTTTGGAGTTATGCAAAGGAGAGGCTACTAAAATTTCATGGTGTAAGTAAGGATAATTTTATCTAATATCTAAAAGAGCTTGAATTTAGGTATAACCTTAGGGATAATATTGATAATAGTTTATATAAATGTTTAGGTGGAATAAATTGATGGGTTACCAAAATAAAAAAATAATCAGTATAACAGTTTTTGCAAAATTCAAAATACTATAATAAATATCAGCTTTAAATCACCTACCCACTAAAGCCGTTCTAACATCACTTCTTTCTATTTACCTCTCTAAATCCTATATCCTTTCTATAAAAAGCTCCTTCAAAATGAATCTTTTCTATAGCTGAGTAAACTTTTTCCCTTGCTTTAAAGATGTCTTCACCTGTTGCCGTTACAGTTAAAACTCTTCCACCGTTTGTTATTATCTTTCCATCTACCTCTTCAGTTCCGGCATGGAATACAACTACATCTTGGTCTTTTTCTGCCTCTTCTATTCCTGTAATTACCTTTCCTTTTTCATAAGCATAAGGATAGCCCTTAGATGCCATTACAACGCCGATAGCATAGTCAGGATTCCATTTTGGTTTTACATTTTCAATATTTCCTTCAAGAATTTCTAAAATATGCTCAACTAAATCTGATTGTAATCTTCTCATTATTGGCTGAGTCTCCGGGTCTCCCATTCTAACGTTAAACTCTAAAACATTTATACCTTTTGGTCCTATCATAAGACCAGCATACAAAAAGCCACACATGCTTCTTCCTTCATTAATCATTGCTTTAAGGATTGGGTACATTATCCTTTCTTGGATCTCTTTTTCCATTTCTGGAGTTATAAGACTGCATGGAGAGTATGCACCCATGCCGCCGGTATTTGGTCCTTCGTCGTTATCATAAGCTCTTTTATGGTCTTGAGATGCTGGCATTGGAACAAGTTTATCATCTTTGACAAAGCATATATAAGATGCTTCTTCTCCTTCTAAAAACTCTTCAATCACAACTCTTTTACTTGCCGGTCCAAACTTTCCGGCAAACATATCTTTCACTGCCCGGACAGCTTCTTCTTCTGTTTTTGCTACAACTACACCTTTGCCGGCGGCAAGACCATCAGCTTTTATAACTATTGGTGCTCCTACTTCCTTTATAAACTTTATAGCATCTTCTTCTTTTTCAAAGCTTTCAAACTTTGCCGTAGGAATGTCGTACTTTTTCATTAAATTTTTAGCAAAAACTTTACTTGCCTCTAAAATTGCGGCTGATTTTTGATGTCCGAATATTTTTAATCCTTCTTCATTAAATCTATCAACAATGCCCTCGGATAATGGCTGTTCTGGTCCTACAACTGTCAAATCTATCTTATTTTCTTTTGCAAATCTAACAAGATTGTATATATCCGTTGGAGATATATTTACTCTTTTTGCTATTTTGCCTATACCGGCGTTCCCGCTTGCACAGTATACTTCTTTTACAAGGCTACTTTGTTTAATCTTCCAAACTAAAGCATGTTCTCTTCCACCATTTCCTACAACCAATACTTTCATAGCACTTCCTCTTCATATTTTGATATATGTTTATAGTCTTCTCTTTCTTTTATTACTTTAAAGTTAGGACCATCAACCAATACTTCTAACGCTCTTGGTCTTACGTTGTAGTTTGATGACATGCTGCTACCATAAGCTCCGGCAGTCATTATGGCTAATAAATCTCCTCTTTCTACTTTTCCAATTCTTCTATCGAGAGCTAAAAAATCTCCTGTCTCGCAAATTGGACCCACTATATCAGCTATCATCTCTTCATCTTTTTCTTGAACGTTTAAAACATGGTGATAAGCATTATACATAGCAGGTCTTACAAGGTCATTCATTCCAGAATCAACAATAACGAAATGTTTTTCTTGTTTATCTTTTAAAAAGATTACTTTCGTTATTAATGCTCCGGCTTCAGCAATCAAAGACCTTCCCGGCTCTATTATTAGCTTTAATCCGGTTTGTTTTACTACAGGAATTATTGCGTCTGCTAAATCTTTTGGAGTAGGCGGGTTGTCATCTGGATGATACTTAACTCCAAGACCACCGCCCATATCTATAAATTTTAATTCGATTCCTTCTTTTTTTAGTTTAAACACAAGGTCAACCACTTTTTCAGCAGCTTCTCTAAATACAGAAACGTCCATTATCTGAGAGCCTATATGACAATGAACGCCTACCACGTTCAAATTTTCAAGCTTCACAGCCTTTTTATAAGCATCTATTGCTTGGTCTATATCTATTCCAAATTTGCTTTTCTTTAGTCCTGTTGAAATGTAAGGATGGGTTTTTGGGTCTACATTAGGATTAACTCTTATAGACACATTGGCTTTTTTCCCCTGTTTGCCTGCAATTTCATTGATGACGTCAAGCTCCATAAAGCTTTCAACGTTAAAAGAAAGAATGTTTTCACTTATAGCATAACTAATTTCAAAGTCCGTTTTCCCAACCCCGGCATAAACTATCTTGTTTGAAGGAAATCCGGCTTTTTTTGCCTTATAAAGCTCTCCGCCGGATACAATGTCGGCACCAAGACCATTTTCTTCAAAAATTTTCAGTAGACTAAGATTAGAATTTGCTTTTAAAGCATAGCAGATTAACGTATCATAATCTTTAAACGCTTCTTTATACTGGTTAATTTTATCTAAAATTGCTTTTTTACTGTAAACAAAGAATGGAGTGCCAACCTTTGAAGCTAAATTTGCTATGCTAACCTCTTCACAGTAAAGTTTTTTTTCTATGTATCCGAAGTAATTATATACCTGATGCATTAATAAAGTTTTGCCTCCAAATAAAAATTGCAGTAGAATAGATAATCATAATTTTATAAATTTTTCAAGAAGGATAAGCATATATGGGCGTAGAAATAAAAGGGTTGACTGTACCAGCTTTGCTTATTAAATTAGACCCAAGTAAAAGCTTGCAAGAAAATATTGATGAACTTAAACATAAACTTTCTTCTGCTTTCTTTAAAGGGTCTTATGCTGTTGTTGATTATAACGGGTTAGAGCTAAACGAAGAATCAAAAGCTGAGATAGAAAAGGTTTTAAAAGATTTTAATGCATCAGTTTTAGGATTTCAAAATACAAAGAATAATAAAGAGAGTTTAAAAGGTGTTACTCAAAAAAAATCTTTAAAAATTATAAATAAAACACTAAGAAGCGGTCAAAAAATAGAGTATGATGGAGATGTTCTAATCCTTGGTGATGTTAACCCTGATGCTTATGTAGTTTCTTCCGGAAACGTTATCGTCATGGGTAATTTAAGAGGTGTAGTACATGCCGGAGCCAATGGAGATGAAACAGCCGTAGTTATGGCATTAAAACTTAGACCCCAACAAATAAGGATCTCTAATTATATTGCAAGGTCTCCTGATGAACCTTATGATGAAGCTAAAGAGTCAAATTCTCCAGAAATTGCATATATTGAAAATAATGCAATAGTTATAGATAAAATTAAGTAAAAGAGGTGTAAAAAATGGCAAGAGTCATAGTTATAACATCTGGAAAAGGTGGAGTAGGGAAGACCACCCTCACAGCCAATATATCCACTGCTTTAGCAATGATGGGAAAAAAAGTTTTAGCAATAGATGCAGACATAGGTCTTAGAAATTTAGACATGATTCTTGGTCTTGAAAATAGAATAATCTATGATATTGTTGACGTTGTTGAAGGAAGGGTTCCGCCGGAAAAAGCTTTTGTAAAAGATAAAAGAGGGCTATCTGTGTATCTACTGCCGGCATCACAGACAAAAGATAAAGATGCTGTAAAACCCAATCAAATGGTAGATATTGTAGAGAAGGTCAAACATAATTTTGATTATATATTCATAGACTCTCCGGCCGGAATTGAAGGTGGATTTAAAACCGCTGTTGCTCCTGCTGAAGAAGCTATTGTAGTAGTAAATCCGGAAGTATCATCTGTAAGAGATGCTGACAGAATAATCGGATTGCTTGAGTCTATGGAGAAAGAAAATATAAAATTGGTTATAAACAGAATTAGATTGTATCAAGTTAAGAAAGGCGAGATGTTGTCAGTTGAAGATATAGAAGAAATCTTACAAATACCAAAAATCGGTATCGTGCCGGATGAAGAAAAATTAGTAGATTTTACCAATAGAGGAGAGCCGATTGTTTTACATGAAGAATTTCCTGCAGCAAAAGCAATCATAAACATAGCAAGAAGATTAGAAGGTGAGGAAGTTCCGTTTACAGAGCTTGAAGAGAAGAAAGGATTTTTTGCTAAGCTTTTTGGAAAATAGAATTAGGAGGAAAAAATGTCAATTTTTAATCTTTTTGAAAAACAATCATCAGCAAATATAGCCAAAGAAAGACTTATGATGGTTTTATCATATGAAAGAAAGGGACTGCCGTCAAATTTTGCTGACATATTAAAAAATGACCTTATAGCAATTTTTTCAAAATATCCGCAATTTGATTCGGATAATATAGAAGTTGAGATAAAATCTGAAGATGATAGAGATGAACTTTGGATAAGCATTCCATTTGCTAATGGTAAATAGATGGAAAAAATAACGTTTGCTTTACCAAAAGGAAGGCTTTTCTCTCAATCTATAGAAATTTTCCAAAAATCCGGAATTCTTAGCGAAGACATAGATCAAAATACAAGAAAGCTTATTTTAGAATCTAAGGATTTTAGGTTTTTGATAGTAAGGTCTAAAGACGTTCCAGTTTATGTAGAATCTGGAATTGCAGATATAGGCGTAGCTGGAGATGATGTTTTGTTAGAATCAAATTCTAATGTTTATAAACCGGTTGATTTAAAGGTTGGATACTGTAACATTGTCGTTGCAGGCAAGCCAGAAGATAAAGAATTTTATTTTTCAAATCCATCAAATATTTCAGTTGCTACCAAATATCCAAAAATAACCCAGGAATATTTTTCTCAAAAAGGTATAAATGTTAAGATTTATGAGCTTTATGGCTCTGTTGAGCTTGCTCCATTGGTAGGACTTGCAAGGTTTATCGTCGATATTGTAGAAACAGGCACAACTCTTAGAGAAAACGGGCTGGTTGTAATTGAACCAATAAGACCATCGACAGCAAAGCTCATCGTAAATAGAATAAGCTATAAATTGAAATCAGAAAAAATTTTCCCAATCATTGAAAAAATAGAAGAATATTTAGAAAGCAAGACATAAAGAAATAAAATCACTTTATCGTTTACTTAGAGTACTGCAAAATTTTTTAAGTTGGGTAAAAATTTAACGAAAGTAGAAAAAGAAATCTTTTTTAGCTAAAGTACAGCTCTTAATTAAGATAAGGGCTTAAATAAAAATATGTACCATTTCCACTTTTATCGTGTATATATCCACAACTACTATTATTTTTAAGCACTTTGTCTTTTACAAAATGCACTTTGTCAGCAGGAGTGTTATAAACTATGCTACAAACTCTATCAGAATTTATAGAGCTGTAGTTATTATACTGAAAAGCTTCAAAATCCGTTTCGTTACTTTCAAAAACTACTATTTTATCGCTTATGTTAAAAAACTTTATGTCTACGTTAGTACCAGGATTTAGTATTACAAGCTTCCTTTTTGAATTTGCAAAAGTATAGATATCTCTGTAGTAATTATACTTTTGAATGTCTTCAGAAACTTCATCAATAAAAAATCCATCTATTTTGTCAGCTCCATACAATGATAGCCATTCGTTTATATCGTTTTTTACGTCTTCTAAATTTCTGTTCCCATAATTTGTATAAACATATCCAATTACATAGAAACCTTTCGTTTTTAATTTATTGATTGTATTTAAATAGTTAACATCTGTTGTATTGCCAGGACCATTATCTGGATTAGTTATTACATAGACAATTTTAGATGTACTTAAATTATATAATTTTTCCCATTCTGGTTGATATTGCCCAACCGGATAGGAGTATAAAGGAATTATATAGGATGTAAAGTTATTTGGATTACTGTTTGCCGGATTGTTTGAATTAGAAGAAGAGCCGCCACAGGCTACCAAAAAAATAAAAAATGTTATTAAAGAAATCTTTTTCATTCTATTACTTCTACTCTACCCTTATTAACTTTATATATTAAATCAGCTCTATCTTCTACTTCTTCATCATGAGTTATAACTATTAGCTGTTTTAAAAAATTTTTTTCTTTAAAATCTCCAAGTAAATCTATAAGCTCTCTCTTTCTTTCTTGGTCCAAATGAATGGTCGGCTCATCCAAGATTAAAAAGTCTGTCTTTTCATTAAAAAGTCTTGCTATTGCCAATCTTAACGCTATTGCAAGTGCTATTCTTTGCCCACCGCTTAAAGCTTCGCTGGAAACCTCTATATTACTTGCTCCAACCTCTAAAGCATCAAAGATAATATCATATTTTTCAGTAAATCTTAGTCTTGAAAATTGAGTAAACCCAAACTTTTCAAAAAGCTCTTCTGTATACTTAGGTAGTAAGTATAACGCCTTTTCTTCAAGAACTTTACATACATAATCTACAGATTCTATAGCTTTACTGTATTTCTCTATCTTTATTTTTAAAGCTTCTATTTCTTGCTCTTTATTTTTTAGCTCTTCGAGAGATTTTTCATAATTATTAATTTCATTCTTCAGGCTGCCTATTTTTCCGGATAGTTCCAAAAGCTCTTTTTGATAATTATCTTCTTTTTCTTTAAGAAGCTCTTTTTCTTTTAATAGCTTGTCTAACTCTGTTTTATCTAACTTTTCTCTTAGTTCTGAGAGTTTTTTATTTTTATTTTCAAGCTCTGTTTCAAGTTTTTTTATATTTTCTTTGATTGTACTTTCTTCTTCAATTTTTTGCTTTGCTTTTAGATACTCTTCTCTATACGGCTTTAATTCTTCAATTTTCTCTTTTGTTTCCCTTAGCTTAATTTCAATCTCTTCTTTTGATGATGTAGAAAAATCTATTTGATTTAATAAGTTGTTTATCTTTTCTGTCAATTCTTTAATTTCTTTGTTTAGATTTTCATACTCTTTTTGAATATTTTTTGATTGTAGATTTTTGAAAACTCCATAATCTTTTTGATGCTCTTTTATAAACTGGTCGATTTCCTCTTTTTGTTTCCTTAAATTTTCTTCATTCTTCAGCTTATGAGTAAAAATGTTAAGTTTTTCTTTTGCTTGTTTTAATTCGTCTTCTCTTTCTTTTATTGATTTATAAATTGGTTCTAATTCGGTTAATAACTCTTTTATTCTATCTTGTTCTTCCTTTTCTTCTTTTAAAGATTTTAGTTTTTCGTCCAACTCTTTATACTCTTTTCTTTTTATTTCAAGGACTTGCTCAAGTTCTTTAATTAAATCTTCTTTCTGATGTTCTTCAATTGGTCTTAGACAGGTTGGACATTTTCCTTCCAGCTTTTGGATGCTTTCTAAACTTTCTCTTAAAGCCTTACCTTCAGTTCTAACTTGGCTTAATTTATCTTCCAACTCTTTTATCTTTTTTTCTAACTGCTGAAGTTTTAATTTGTTAGTTTCTTTATACTCTTTTATCATCAAAGGATTTAATCTTAAAGTCTGGAATTTTTGATGTATCTTAGTTAGATTATCTACAATTGCCATATATTCTTGTTTCTTTTTTTGAATATCTAAATTTATTTTCTCAATTTGTTTGCTTAACTGCGAGATTTCACCTTTAATTTGGTTTAATTCAGTTAATTTTGATTCAATCTGTTTTAAAGAGCTTTGTTTTTCTTCAAACTCTTTAGCCTTGTCTTTAAAGCTTTCTAAAAATTTTAAATCTTCTTCAAGCTGTTTAATTGATTCTTCTTTGCTTTCTTTTGTAATGATTAACTTTTCTATTTGGCTAAGAAGCTGATTTATCTTTTCAAGATTTTCAAGTTGATTAAATTTACTTTCTAATTCTGAAAACTTAGCCTTTAAACTTTCAATCTCTTTAAGTTGATTTTCATAATTTTCAATATTTGCTTTTATGTTTCTTATACTTTCTTCTAACCTTCCAATTTCTGATTGTAAGTATGAAGCTTGTTTTTCTTGGTCTTCTATTTCTTTTAACTTTTGCTTGATATTATTTAGCTTCTGGTTTAGGTCTTCGTAATTTTTTAATAAAATCTCAAATTGATTGTTTAGTTCTTCAAGATAATGCTGAATCTGATTTTTATCAATTTTTTGAATATCTTCTTGTAAGTATTCTAACCTTGTTTTTACTCTTTTTTGATTTTCTTTAAACTGATCTTGAATTTTTCTGTAAAGATTTATGTTTAAAAGGTCTTCTATGATTTTCTTTCTTTCTGCTGGCTTTTCTCTAAGAATCCCTTCTATTTCACCTTGTTTTATTAAGACCGATGTAAAGAATGTTTTTTTAGTCAGTCTTGTTATTTTTGGAAGAACTTTATTTACCTCTTTTTGATAATACGGTCTAAATCTGCCATTTTCATATATATAAATTTCTGAATTTGTATTTACATTTTTTCCTGTTTTATTTATTTCTTTTATTACTTTATAAAGTCCATCTTTTGTTTCAAATTCAAGCTCTACTTTCGCCTGTCTTCTTCCCCATTTAACTAAGTCTTTAAGATTTCCTTTATCTGAATCTCCAAAAAACGCAAATTGAATAGCTTCAATGATTGAACTTTTCCCTGACCCATTTTCACCAATAATTGCAGTTATACCATTTGGAGAAAACTCTAACTGAGTATCTTCATGTATTAAAAAGTTTTTTAGAACAATTTTTCTTAGTATCATTTCTTAACTTCTTTGCCGAGTTTTTCTTCCACTGATTTAATTTTTCCTTCTATCCTATTTTGTGCATTCTTTCTAATATCCATTTTGATAACAGTGTAAACTCTATTACAATCCGGTTCAAGCTGTTTGTATGCTTTATGTATAATTTCAAGGGCTTCTTCCATAGTGTTGGTCTCAAAAACTGTTCCCATTGGAGTAAGTCTGTAAGGTATACCTGATTCATCTATCATTTTAATTATTCTGCTAACATAAGGACTTACACTTTCTCCTTTATCTGTTGGAAACATTGAAAACTCTACTAAAAACGACATGACTTTTTCCTCTAAATTGAGATTTCTATAATTATTATAACAACTTTTAAGCTAAATTAAGAAATGTGACGTGTAAAACAAGTTTACTTTTGTTTATTTCCAGGGCCAAGAAGTTGAAAAGCTTTCTCTTTTAAAGAAGGTAAGTGAAAGTTAAAAAAAACAAAGACTTTCCATCAGGTTTAGAAATGATAGTCAAGATTGCATTTTATCAAAATTTTTAAAACAGATCTCAGTCAAACCTATCCCTGTTGCTATCATATTTCAACGCCTTAAAAATGGTAAAATAAATATATTAAATTATTTTTTCAGAGGTTTCATGATGAAATTAAAAGCCTACAAAAAAGACTTGCAGGAAGCGTTTAAGAAAGTCATATCAGAAAAAAAGGCAGCACTTCCTATTTTGACAAATTTCTTACTAAAAGCTGAAGATGGAAAACTAACAGTTTACGGAACAGACTTGGAAGTGTATACTTCATACACTATACCTGCAGATGTTGAAGAAGAAGGCTCTATTTGTGTAAACTCAAAAAAGATGATAGACATTTCAAAAGTCTTGGCACAAAATGAAGCTTTGCTTTATACAGATGGAGAAACTTTAAAAATTACGTCAGGAAAAACAAAATACAGCCTACCGACTTTTGACTCTGAAGATTTTCCACTACCAGAAAGTTATCCGTCTGATTTAACGGTATTAATAAGCGGTAAAGAGCTTTTAGAAGGAGTATCCAGGACAATTTATGCCGTTTCAAAGGATGAAAGTAGATTTGCTTTAAATGGCGTTTGTTTTTCATTTATCGATGATAAATTAGAGTTTGTAGCAACAGATGGACACAGGCTTGCTTTATACTCTACACAAATCACCGGGAAAGGACTTGAAGGTAAGTATATTGTTCCACAAAAAGCGTTAAATGAGATTAAAAAACTTGTAAGTGATGTTGAAGATGTAGAAGTAGCAGTCTCTGGAAGTAGTATATTTTTTAAAGGTTCAAACTATATTTTATCTGCAAGATTGCTTGAGGGTATATTCCCAGACTATAAACAGGTTATTCCAGACAGCTTTAACATTGAAATAACGCTGTCTAAGTCAGAGTTGATAGAGTCTATAAAGAGAGTTATTATTGCAGAGGATAATGATAATAAGCCAATAAAGTTAAAATTGGTTAATAACAAACTAATTATATCTACACCATCAACAAGCGATACATACGCAGAGGATGAGATAGAAGTAAGTTATAATGGTGAAGAGTTTGAGATTGGCTTTAATGGAAAATACATTCTTGATGCTATAGATGAGATAGAGAATGAGAATATAGTCATAAAATTCATAAATAAAGACTCTCAGACTGTAATTGTTCCGGAAAATCCGGAAGAAAGATATTTAGCGGTAGTAATGCCAATGACGATTTAACTTGGAGGTTATTAAGAATTGGAAAAAAGAAAAGATAATATACAAAACGATACAGAATACTCAGCTGAAGCTATTCAGGCTGTGACCGGTCTTGACCACGTTAGAGCAAGGCCTGCTATGTATATTGGAGATATTGGCGAGAGAGGTCTGCATCATTTAGTTTGGGAAATAGTAGATAACGCTGTTGACGAAGCAATGGCAGGCTATGCGAAAAATATAACTGTAATAATCCATCAAGATGGTTCTGTAACTGTTGAAGATGATGGTAGAGGTATTCCGGTAGATATTCATCCGGAGTTTAAAATTCCGGCTGTTGAAATGGTATTTACTATTCTTGGAGCAGGTGGTAAATTTTCTAAAAAAGCGTATCAATACTCCGGTGGTCTTCATGGTGTTGGTGCGTCGGTAGTAAACGCCTTATCTAAATGGCTTGTTGTTGAAGTATACAGAAATGGAAAGATTTATAGACAAGAATATTCATACGGAAAACCAGTTCATCCATTAAAAGAAGTTGGAACAACAACAAAAAGAGGAACAAAAGTAACATTTAAACCGGATGACAGTATTTTTGAGACAACAACCTTTAAATATGACACAATAGCAAAAAGAATTAGAGAATTAGCATTCTTAAATCCAGGAGTAAAATTTACAGTAATTGATGAAAGAAAGGATATAAAAGAAGAGTTTTATTATGAGAATGGTATTATAGACTTTGTAAGAGTTTTAAACCAAGCCAAAGACCCATTATTTCCGGATGTTATTTACATAAAAGGAGAAAAAGACGGAGTTTTAGTAGAGGTAGCATTTCAATATAACACAAGCTACAATGAAACCTTAGAAAGCTTTGTAAACAACATTAAAACAGTAGAAGGTGGTACCCATGTATCGGGCTTTAGAGCTGCGCTGACAAAATCTATGAACAAAACCTTAGCCGGAATGAAGCTTCCAAAAGAGTTAAAAAGTGGTGTAAGTGGAGATGATTTAAGGGAAGGTTTAACGGCTGTAATATCAGTAAAAGTTCCGGAGCCGCAGTTTGAAGGACAAACTAAAACAAAGCTTGGAAACCAAGATGTTAAAAGAATCGTTGAATCGGTAGTAGGTGATTATCTAATAGATTTCTTCGATAAAAATAAAGATATAGCTTTAAAAATAGCAGAAAAGGCTATTGAGGCAGCAATTGCAAGAGAGGCTGCAAGAAAGGCTAAGGAAATTTCAAGAAGAAAATCATTCTTGGAAGATAGCTCATTGCCGGGAAAGCTTGCTGACTGTTCTGAGGATAATCCGGAGATTTGTGAGCTTTTCATAGTAGAGGG
Organism: Sulfurihydrogenibium sp.; assembly: GCF_028276765.1. Lineage (NCBI taxonomy): Bacteria > Pseudomonadati > Aquificota > Aquificia > Aquificales > Hydrogenothermaceae > Sulfurihydrogenibium > Sulfurihydrogenibium sp. The sequence goes on along the minus strand of NZ_JAPYVU010000022.1, from coordinate 14,554 downwards.
GGAATCAGCTGGCGGTTCTGCAAAGCAAGGAAGAGACAGAAGAACTCAGGCAATCTTGCCACTTAAAGGTAAAATACTAAACGTAGAAAAGGCAAGGATAGATAAAATCTTATCAAACGAAGAAATAAGGGCAATCGTAAACGCAATAGGAACTGGAATAGGACTACCGATTAAATCAGAAGATGAAGAGAATAAAACAGAAGAAGGATTTGATTTATCTAAGTTAAGATATCATAAAATAATCCTTATGGCGGATGCTGATGTAGATGGTTCTCATATTACAACTCTTTTACTTACGTTATTTTATAGATACTTCCCACAAATTATTGAAAACGGACACTTATATATAGCACAACCACCACTTTACAAACTCAAAAAAGGCAGGTCTGAAATATATGTTAAAGATGATGAAGAATTAGCAAAAATCGTTATTGAGTATGCATCTGACGAAGTTAGTATAGAGGGTAAAAATTTAAACAAGCTTGAAGTAAAAGAAATAGCAAAATTAAGCAGAGAATACAAAGATTTAAAACAAAGCATCTATAAAAGAAAAGATAAAAAAGTAATAGACGAGATACTGAAGCTTAGTTTAACAGAAGAAGATTTAAGGTTAGAAGAAAAGGTAAAAGAAATTGTAGAAAAACTCAAGGAAGTTCTAAAAGAATACGAAGTATATTATAAGTACGACCCGGAAGAGGCAGACTACGATATTTTTGTTGAAAGAAAAGAAAGATTTTCAAAAACTGTCAACAAAATAGATGTAGAGTTTTTATCTTCTTATGCTTACGTACGAGTTAAAGAAGTAGAAAGAATTTTATTAGAAAAGCTCGGCACGCTACCGATCGTTGTTAACTACAAAGATAAATCAATAACGGTAGAAGATTTAGACAAACTCTATGATGTTATTTATGAAGCTGGCATGACTGGCTGCGAGATTCAAAGATACAAAGGATTAGGAGAAATGAACCCGGAGCAGCTTTGGGAAACAACCATGAACCCAAAAACAAGAAGATTATTACAAGTAAGCATAGAAGATGCAGCGTTAGCAGATGAAATATTCTCAATATTAATGGGTGAAAAGGTAGAACCAAGAAAAGAGTTTATCATGAAATATGCAAAAGAAGTTAGAAACTTAGATATCTAAGAGGTTATAGTTGAGATTAAAGTTTTTAATAGTCTTGTTGCTTGGAATTTTCTTTTTTGATAAAAGTTTTTCACAAGAGCCTAAATATTATGGCTGGGATTTTAAAGTAATAAAAATAAAAGACCATTACTATCTACTTAACCAAGAGGTTTTCAAGCTTAAAGAAAATGGAGAGTTTGGGGAAAATTATATATACAAAGTAGAAGAGGATACCAATTTTGTTGATTTGGCTTATAAATTAAAAGTTAGCTATTATGAATTAAAAGAAGCTAATAAATCTGTCAATCCTTTCAAAGTTGAAAAAGGAACGGTTATCACGATTCCTTTAAAGAAAAAACTTCCGGAAAATTTTAACTATAATACTGTTTACGTGTCTTTAAAAGATAAAAGATTGTATTATCCAGTAAAATTGGAAGACGGTGATTATGTAATAACCTTTCCTGTTGGCACAGGAGACGAAGAATATCCAACTCCAACAGGTGAGTTTGCTATAACAGAGAAAAAAATCAATCCTGACTGGATAGTCCCACCAAGTGTAAAGGCTAATAATCCAAAATTGCCACCGGTTGTACCTTTTGGAAGTCCGGAAAATGGTCTTGGTACCAGAGCTTTAAGATTAAACGACAGCTCCTACATGATTCATGGAACAAGTAAAAGAAGTGAAAAAGGTGTAGGTATGAAAATCTCTTACGGATGTATCGTACTGAGAAATGAAGATATAGAAAGGTTGTATGATTTAGTAGATTTAAACACAAAGGTTATCATATTTGAGTGAGAAATGAAGAGTGAGAGGCGAAAAGTATAATTTATAAAATATTATGCTTTAGATGAAAAATTTGGGATTTTTATAAAATTTAGATAAGGAGATCCTTCGGCCTTCGGCCTCAGGATGACGAGGAACTTACGAATGGTGTCATTCTGAGCGAAGCGAAGAATCCCATAATTTTGTTTAATTTTTTGCCTGACGTGTAAAAGTTTGTTTATAAAATTTTATAAAATTTATAAAAGGAGTTGTAAATGGGAAAAAAAACTTTAATTTACGTTTTATTTTTAACTATTTTCATAAATATAGGGTTTGCCATGTCTGAAAAAAAACAAAGTATAGAAGTCAAACCTTCCAAAAATCAAAATGTTGAAGTAAAGGAAACAGTAAATATACCCGGATTGATATTTAAAACAGATAAACAGGTTTACTCAAAAGCAGAGCAAGTTTGTTTTACATTAGAAAATCAATCTCAAGCAGAGTACATACTTCCATCTTCAGCACCTTATGCAATTTTTAATAAAGAAAAGCCGGAAGTTGCTATTTACTCTCCTGTATCAGCCCAAGTTATAACACCTTTAAAACCAAAGGAAGTTAAAAAATGGTGCTGGGATCAAAAAGATATAGAAGGAAAAGAAGTTTCGTCGGGAGATTATTTTGTAAGATTAACAATTTTTGATAAATCAGGAAAAGTAAACTTTCTAAAGGCGGATTTTACTATAAAACTTAAATGAAATTTCTAAAAAACACTTTTATATTTTCTATAGCCACACTAATCAGTAGAGTTTTAGGATATTTAAGGGATGCGGTTGTAGCTTACTACTTTGGAGCAAATCCGGCTACAGATGCTTTCTATGTTGCTTGGAGGCTTCCAAACACCCTCAGACAGCTTGTAGCTGAAGGAAGCTTCAACGCTGCATTTATTCCAATCTATACTCAAGAGTACTCAAAATCTCCCGAAAATGCAAAATGGTATGCATCATCATTATTTACATATTACACGATAGTTTTGATAGTACTGACTTTATTAGTCATAATTTTTGCTCCTTACTTTGTAAAAATCATAGCTCCCGGATTTGCCAACAAAGGGAATTTTGACCTTACTGTTGAGCTTGTAAGATGGATTTTTCCTTATCTAATTTTGATAGGTTGGACATCGTTCTATATGGCTTTATTAAACACTAAGGATAGATTTTTTATTCCGGCAGTAGCACCAGCACTGCTAAATCTTGCCTTTGTGATTACCTCAGTAATTTTGTCATATTCAATGGGAATATACTCATTGGCGGTTGGAGCTTTACTTGGTGGATTTTTACAGCTAATAATACAATTTCCGCTTGCAATCAAGGAAGGATTAATCGTAAAACCAACTTTTACAATCCACCCTGAAATTAAAACAACACTAAAAAAACTTGGACCGGCGTTTTTGTCTTTTGGAGTAAGCCAGTTTGCCTTTGTAATAGATACGGTTTTAGCATCTTTTTTAATAGCCGGAGCAGTTACTTATCTGTATTATGGGAATAGAATATTTCAGCTTCCGCTGGGTGTTTTTATAATTGGACTTGGTAATGCTCTCTTAGTGTCTCTCTCAAAAAATTATGCAAATAAAGATTTTGAAACTTTTAGAAAAGACCTCACATTGAGTTTGAAATTTTCTATCTTTATCTCAATGCCAGCAACCATTGGGATGATTTTTCTTGGCAAAGAAATTATTGATGTTTTATTAGTAAGAGGTGCTTTTAACGAAAAAGATGCTCAGCTAACATACTATGCTTTGATTGGTTATGGTCTTGGACTTCTTGGATATTCTTTAACAAGACCTTTCAAAAGTGCCTTTTTTGCAATGGGAGACACTAAAACACCCCTTTACTCAACCATGATTGGGATTATAGCAAGTATTATTTCTGCTGTTGTTTTGACGTTTATCTTAAATTTTGGTGTTTTTGGTCTTGCATTTGCATCATCTCTCGGAGGATATATAAACACAATCTATCTTTACAAGCATTTTAAAATGAAGATAGATTTAAAAGAAATTTTTAAGACATTTATAAAAGTATCCATTGCCGGCTTTGTTATGATTCTCTTTATAGAGGCTTTAAAACTATTTGTTTTTAATAAGTTTATAGTTGTATTTGTTGGAATTTTAATAAGTGGCGTTGCATACTTGTTTGTTAATTATTTGTTGAAAGAGGATACAACGATTTTGTTTGTTAATATCGTTAGGAGAAAGCTGAAAGCTTAAATTTGTCAAACCTGACATGAGGGTGTCCCAAAATTTTTGTAAATTTATCCTTCCTTGCTATCCTGAGATCGAAGACCAAAGGATCTCTTTTTCGATTTTTTGACTTGAAAAGAAAAATAGGAGATTCTTCGCTTCGCTCAGAATGACAATTTGGTTTTTTGGAACACTCTTACTATGGAGGTAATTTCTCACCCAAGGTATACAATGAATTATATATTTTGTATAATATATGTTGGATGAAAAATTGGTTTAAAAATGAGATTCTTTGGACTAAAGTCCTCAGAATGACAGATAAAGGTTTAATTATAAGCGTTTTGAGTAAATCGAAGAATCTCAAACTTTATTGAATTGTTGCACAGTAAGGAGGAAATCGATGAAAAAAATTATTTTACTTCTATTTGTTTTATTTAACCTATCTTATGCTGAGTTAAAGGCACCGGATTTTCAGCTTAAAGATGAGGATGGGAAAATAGTTAAATTATCAGATTTAAAAAATGATGTAGTGTTAATAACTTTTTGGGCTACTACTTGTCATTCTTGCAAAAAGGAACTGCCGGAACTTCAATCAAAGCTTTATCCAATCTATAAAGACAAAGTAAAATTTTATGCTATCGTCATAGATACTGACAATGTGAGTAAAATCAAGCAAGTAAAAAAAGAATGGGGCTTTTCTTTTCCTGTTTTAATTGGCAACTATGAAGTGATGGAAAAATACAGAATAATAGGAACTCCAATAACTTATATAATCGGAAAAGATAACAAGATCGTAAAAATCTTTATCGGTCCACAGGATATTAATAAGTTCAAAGAAGCATTAGAAAAAGCTTTAAAATCTTAAATAGGAGTTAGTGATGGAAAATATTACCGTTTTAGCAGCATTTTTAGGGGGTATATTAGCATTTTTATCTCCTTGCGTTTTGCCAATCATTCCGGGCTATATTGCTTATATCTCAGGAATTACTGCCTCAGGTCAGCAGGAAAAAACATTTGATTGGAATGTAATAATTTCTGCTGTAGCTTTTGTAATTGGTTTTTCTATAGTCTTTACATCTCTTGGTGCTGCTTCTACATTTGTAGGTCAGTTTTTGCAAGAGTATAAAGCAATTATATCTAAGATAGCTGCAATAGTTGTAATTTTGCTTGGCATTCATTTTACAGGCATCTTACAATCTGAAAAGGCAAAGCAGATTGTTGGACTTATTTTAGGTTTAACGTTATTGTTCTACGGATATGATTATTACACATCAAAAGAGATTTTTGGAACCGGGTTTTATGTTTTCTTGGTAGGTGTAGCACTTGCGTTGTTTTATTTTACCGGTATTTATAAAATACTTTATGAGCAAAAAACTACAGAAGTAAAGAAAAAACCACCGGGACCAATTGGAGCCTTCTTGGTAGGTATTGCTTTTGCTCTTGGTTGGACGCCTTGCATAGGTCCAATTCTTGGAGCAATTTTATTGGTAGCTTCTCAACAAGAAACAGTAGCACAAGGAACAATTTTATTGTTTGCATTCTCTATGGGTCTTGGAATTCCATTTATTCTAACAGCAGCTGCGATAAATGTATTTTTTAAATTCTTTAATGTAGTTAGAAAATATTTTGCAGTAATTGAGTTTATAGGTGGAATTTTACTTATTTTAATAGGTATTCTTTTAATGACGGGTAATTTTGAAAAAATTTCTTCTATGCTGGGATAAAAGCCATTGGATGGCAGGATAAGGTAAAAAGACTATGAAAATTTGCAGCACTTTTCAATTAACTGAGACTGCTTGCAAAAATCCACATCGTCATTCTGCAGCCGGCGAAGAATCTTGATCTCTAAGATGTCATTCTGAGCGAAGCGAAGAATCTATACTTTTATTAAAGGTGTTCTAAAAATCAAAAAAACTTCTTTTTTAAAATCAAGATTGATAGAATAAACAAAAATACACAAATTAAAATCATGTAGAAATTCCAAAGAATAGCCCAAGCAATAGCTAACTTCTTAGCTATATTCTTTGATAACTGTCTCAATGGATGCTTTATTTTTATTCTAAGAGTTTGCTTTATCTTTATAGCAGGAATAAGTCCAATGTCTAAGATTTTTTGTATTATGCTTATTGAATCATAACCCTTATCAGCTATAAAAGGTAGTCCTTTGATAAAATCTACTTTGTTTAATATCTGATTTAACATCTTTATTTCACTTGCATAAGCTTTGCCTGTTTCACATCCTAAAATTAATGCTTTACCTCTATTCCTCTTCTCCATTTAAGGTTATAAATATCTCCATAGGCAAAACCTGTAGCATCTGCTATGTAGTGCTGCCCTGTTTTTTCCAGTAATAATTTTAAAGTGTTTTCATTAATCTGTTTAATCCTCTAATGATAGTCATTTAGAGAAGGAGTTTTAAAGCCAAGATATTTAAGTTCTTGAAGAACTTCTCTATAAGAATATTGTTTTAGTGTTTGATATAGAAATATAGCTATTATAAATTCATCTTTGTATTTTCTTGGTCTATCTCTTTGACTATTTTTCTTTTCCTTATATTCAATCTTTTTTAAAAAATCTTTTTGTAAGCTTATAGATTTGTTTAAAGGATATTCCTGTTTTTCTCATGCAAACATTCCATTTTTTGATTTTGTGTATTTAATTTTAACTGAGAAAATAATTTTGGAACAGTCTCTATCCCTCCTTTGGCGATATTATGATATAATATTAGATTACTGGATGGGTGTCCGAGTGGCCGAAGGAGCAGCACTGGAAATGCTGTGTACGGGCAATCCCCGTACCGCGGGTTCGAATCCCGCCCCATCCGTTAGAGTTTAAGACAGAATTACAATCCGGGACCCTCCGGATAGAAGACGGTGAACCTCCCCAGGTCCGGAAGGAAGCAAGGATAAGCCGATCCTTCTATGCCGGAGCGGTATCCCGGTTTATATAAAACTAATTGATTGATTAGGCAAGTAAGCGAAAAACATCCTCTAATTCTCAAGTCACATTATTAACAAATCTTAACTAAATCTTAATAAATTTTAAACAAAAATTTCATAAAATATAATCTATGGAAAACATATTAAAGTTCAGGCTTTTAGATAATAGTATACTTTTTAGCTTATTCGTATTAGAGCTTATACTTTCAGTAGGATTATTTTTAAACCTTATAAAAATCTTCTACGATATCTATAGCTCTTATCCTAACATCAATGAAATCATAAAACATCTAATAAACAATGCATTATCTATGTTTATTCTGATTGAGATTATAAAAAGCATCAATGACTATATTTACTACAAGAGAATAAGAATTTCTGTTGTTTTAGACGTATCAATCATAATTCTTTTAAGAGAGCTTGTGCTTGGCTTATACCAACATACAATTTCCGAAAGCTTTGCTATCATGATAACAGGAATAATTTTTATAATGATAATTGCAAGAGCAATAACGATAAAATTTTCTCCAAATAACTATAACAAAGCAGGGGCGTAAAGATGGCATTGATTTATGTTATTGAAGATGATGAAGATATCAATGAGCTTTTGACTTACAACTTTAAAAAAGAAGGCTTTGATGTAAGGTCGTTTCCAAACGGTAAAGTTGCTTTTGAACATATCAAGCAAGAAAAACCGGATATCGTTGTTTTAGATTTAATGATGCCGGAAGTTGATGGTCTTGAGTTTTGTAAGCTTGTTAGGTCTGATAAAGAATTAGAGCATATTCCGTTAATAATGCTAACGGCAAAAAGTACTGAGATAGATAAAATTGTTGGTCTTGAGCTTGGTGCAGATGATTATGTGACAAAACCGTTTTCATTCAGAGAGCTTCTTGCGAGAGTAAAGGCACTTTTGAGACGTTCTAAATCTCTTCATTTTCCTACCGCAAAACCAGAGTATAAGTTTGGAGATTTAAAAATAAGTCCAGAAAAATTTGAAGTAACGATAAAAGGTCAGCCGGTTCATTTGACAACTACTCAGTTTAAGCTTCTCTTAGCACTTGTAAACTCTCAAGGTAAAGTATTATCAAGAGATTACATAATAGAGCATGTTTGGGCTTGGGATAAAGATGTTTATGATAGAACAATTGACGTTCATATAAAAAAATTAAGAGAGCTATTAAAAGAATATGGACACTGTATTAAAACAATAAGGGGAGTAGGATATAAGTGGGAATGTGAGCCTACCCCGTAATCCTTTACATTTGCGGAGTTAAAGATTTCTTTTCAAAGTGGTCAGAAGTTTTTTGTTAAACTTTATACCCTCAGTTGGATAATCAGCGCGGCATAACAGATGACAGGGAAAGGTTGAATGATAGGCATCAGAGAAAGGGTAAACTTATTTATCATTTTGAGCAAAGCGAAGAATCTCTTACTTTTGTTGCATTTCTAAACCTACGTATAAACTATCATCCAAAATCAACAGTCTTTTAATAAAATCTCATACAGCTGTTTTACTTTTTCTTCAAGCTCTTGAATAGTGCCGGTATTTTCTATTATGTAGTCTGCATATTTTCTTTTTTCTTCTATATCCATCTGTGCGTTGATTCTTGCTAAAGCTTCTTCGTAAGAATAGCCTTTATTTTCTATCAATCTTTTTATTTGAAGTTCTCTTGGTGCGTAGACTAAAACAATCTTATCATATTTTTTATAGCTTCCTGTTTCTATCATAAGCGGTACAGATACGAATAAAACTTTATCTGAATTTTCTTTTTTATTAATTTCTATCCACTTGTCAATCTCTTGATTAACTTTTGGATGTAGTATATTTTCAAGAATTCTCTTTTTTTCATAATCGTTAAACACAATACCTGCCAACTTTTTTCTGTCTATGTTTCCTTCATTATCAAAAACATCAGGGAAATATTGTCTTATCTGGTTTTTAACATTCTCATCACTTAGTAGTTTATGAACAACCTTGTCTGCATCTATTACCTTTGCACCAAGATTTTCTAAAATTTTTTCTACAGCTGATTTACCTGTTGCTATTCCACCTGTAAGACCTATTACTTTCATAGAGAATCCTTTTTTATGTCTTTAATATGCACGTCTAATTGTGGATATGGAATTTCTATACCTTCCTTTTTTAATCTTTTTAATATTCTCTTTCTAAGCTCGCTTTGAACTAAAAAACCATTTTCATAATTTGCTGCAGAGAAATAAAGCGTAAAGTTTAAAGAGCTGTCTCCAAAGCCGGGAATAAATCTAAGTACTGGAGCAGGGTCAAGTAGCAGTTTATCATTTTCTTTTGCTAAGTTATACACTTCTTCCATTACTATTTTTTCAAACTTGTCTATATCTGTATCATAGCTAATAGGAATCTCTATGGCTACTCTTGTTAGCTCTACAGGCTTTGCAAAATTAACAACGATGCTTTGAGCAAGTTTTTCGTTAGGAAGGATTACAACATCGTTAGATAAAGTTTTTATTGTTGTAGTACGCCAGTTAATATTCGTAACATAACCTTTTTTACCATTTTCAAGCTCTATGAAATCACCAACCTTTATATTTTTCTCAAGTAGTATATAAAGACCTGAAAAAATATTTGATAGTGTATCTTTTAAAGCTAAACCTATTGCAAGACCACCTATTCCAAGCGTTGTAATGATTGGCATTATAGAGATATCAAGATAAGACAGCATTATTAATATTCCAATCAAATATATAAAAACTTGAAGTAAGATAAATATCAGTCCTGTCTCTGGAAGATTTTTATTTTGTAAGTAAAGTTTAACGATTCTTGTGGAAAGATTTGCAATCAGTATTGTAATTGAGAATATCAATAAGACGTCTATTACTTTTGTTATCAGGTTTATATGATTTTGGGGTAATTTTGAGAGATAGACCGTTGCATGTGCAGAAAGTAAAATTACCCAAATTAAAGATGGAATTTTTATGCTTTTATAGATAGTATTTAAAATATCATGCGATAGACCTTTAAACCTCTTTCTAAATGTCTTTAAAAATCTTAAAGCTGTAAGCCTTAAAATGTATAAAACAACAAAAGAGCCAACGAATAATATCAGGTCTTCATAATTCTTCAATAAATCATTTATCATTTTTTCTTATCTCAACGCTTAATTTGTGAGCTTCAAGACCCTCGGACTTAGCCATATTAATAGCATGTTTTGCTACTCTGTCAAAGCCTTCTTTTGATACGTAAATTACAGAGCTTCTTTTTATAAAGTCATAAACTCCAAGGGGAGATGAAAATCTCGCCGCTCTTGAAGTAGGCAATACGTGATTTGGTCCAAGGATGTAGTCTCCAAGTGGTTCTGTTGCATACTCTCCAAGGAATATTGCCCCGGCATGATATATTTTGTTAAGTAAATCAAACGGATTTTTTGTTATGATTTCTAAGTGTTCAGGAGCAATATAGTTTGAAACTTCACACGCAGTATCTAAATCGTCTACGATAAAAGCATGTCCATAAACATTCAAAGATTTTTCTGCTATTTCTTTTCTTGGAAAATCTTTTAAAAGTTCTGTATATAAATACTCTTTTACTTTTTTTGCAAGGTCTTCTGACGTTGTAACAAGTATGGATGCTGCCAGCTCGTCGTGTTCTGCTTGAGATAGTAAATCTGCTGCAACCCATTTGTAATTTGCAGATTCATCTGCTATCACAAGAATTTCTGAAGGTCCTGCTATCATGTCTATGTCAACTATTCCATATAAATTCTTTTTGGCTAAAGCAACGTATATATTGCCCGGACCTACAATTTTATCAACTTTTCTAACTGTTTCTGTTCCATAAGCCATTGCAGCAACTGCTTGAGCGCCACCAATTCTATAAACAGTATCTATACCACATACAAAAGCAGCTGCTAATGTGTATTTGTTCGGATTTGGAGAACACATAACAATCTCTTTAACGCCGGCTACCCTTGCAGGAGCTGCATTCATGATTACACTTGAAGGATAAGCCGCCTTGCCACCTGGAACGTATAGTCCAACTACTTCCAAAGGTGTTATTTTCTGACCAAGGATCATTCCCTCTTCTTCTTTAAAGAAAGATTTTTCTTTTTGATGTTCATGAAATTCATAAATTCTCTCATAAGCTACTTCGTAAGCCCACCTAACATCATCTTCTATCTCGTTATATGCTTTTTCAAGCTCTTCAAATGGAATTACAAGGTCTTCCGGATTTAACTTAACTTTATCAAACTTTTCTGTAAATTCTACAAGAGCCTCATCTCCCCTTTCTTTTACTTCTTTTATGATAGTTTTTACAATAGGTTCGTATTTTTCTGTCTCTATATCTCCTCTTTTTATTAAAAATTCAAGACTTTCATCCTCTTTAAAGTATCTTCCTCTCAAATCAACGATTTTCATCAATTTCTCCTTGTGCAGATGTAATAAAAAATATTATATCAACAATAGATGGTAAATACCTTGGGGTAAGAAATTAACAGTTTTTATAAATTTAAAAAACCTTGGGTGAGAAATTACCGGTTTTTATAGAATTTAAAAATGAGATCCTTCGGCCTTACGGCCTCCGGGATGACACGGAAAGGTAAAATTACAAGAATTTTGTAACACTCTTATTTGTAGTTCATTCTCTTTTATTGTATAATTTAAAATGAGGTATATTTTTTAAAGAGGTGGTTTAATATGTGTGGTATTTTTGGAGTTTATAATAATAAATCTGCTGCTGAGCTTACATACTTAGGATTGCATGCATTGCAACACAGAGGACAGGAATCTGCCGGGATAGCTGTTTCTGATGGTTATGATATAAATCTAAAACTTGGGCAAGGTCTTGTCAATGTAGCAATAAAGGAAGAAGACCTTAAAGAATTAAAAGGAGATTTGGCAATAGGTCATGTAAGGTATTCAACAGCTGGCGGTTCTAATCCAAAAAATATTCAACCTTTCTTTGCTCACTTTTACGGTGGAAGTTTTGCAATCGCCCACAATGGAAATCTTGTCAATGCAATGAGATTAAGACATGAGCTTGAAATGGAAGGTGCAATTTTTAGGTCTACATCAGATACAGAAGTATTTATACATCTTATAGCAAGGTCTAAACAACCCGCTCCACCACATATAAACCTTCATAAAAATGATGAAGATTTTCTGCCACATGTTTTTGAAGCAATGAGAAAGGTAAAAGGTGCATATTCTCTGCTAATTTTGAGAGAAAAACAGCTTATAGCCATAAGGGACCCATACGGATTTAGACCGTTAGCTCTCGGAAAAAATAGATTTGGAAGTTATTTTGTCGCATCAGAAAGTTGTGCATTTGATATTGTAGATGCTGAATATTTAAGAGATATAAATCCGGGTGAGGTACTCGTCATAGACGATGCTGGAATAAGGTCATACTATCCGTTTGAGCATACAGAAAATCCAAAAAAATGTATCTTTGAGTTTGTTTACTTTGCAAGACCGGATAGCAAAATTTTTAAAGATTGGGTGTATGAAATCAGAAAAGAAATGGGAAGAAGGCTTGCAAGAGAATATCCAATAGATGCAGATTGTGTAATTCCTGTTTTAGATTCTGGATTACTTGCAGCAATGGGATACAGTGAAGAAAGTAAAATTCCTTTTGAAATTGGTCTTATAAGAAATCATTATGTTGGTAGAACTTTTATACAGCCACTTCAAGAAATCAGAGATCTATCAGTAAGATTAAAACTAAATCCAGTTAGAGAAGCAATAGAAGGAAAGAGAGTTATCGTTGTTGATGACTCAATCGTTAGAGGGACGACAAGCAAAAAAATAGTAAACATGCTTAGAAAAGCCGGTGCTAAGGAAGTTCACATGCTTATAAGCTCACCGCCTGTAATTAGTCCTTGTTATTACGGAATAGACACACCGACAAAAGAAGAACTCTTAGCATCCCAGATGACTGTTGAAGAAATAAGAAAATTCATAGGTGCAGATAGTCTTTATTATCTTTCGTTAGAAGGAATGATAGAAGCTGCAAAATCTAAAAGTTACTGTACAGCATGCTTTACAGGAATTTATCCAGTGTTAGATGAAATTTTTACAGAAGTAGGAATATCTTAAACAGGAGGGTAGATCATGGCAAGAGTAGTAGTACCTTTAGCAGACGGTTTTGAAGAAATAGAGGCAATGAGCATTATAGACATTTTAAGAAGAGCTGGAATAGAAACTATAATAGCAGGACTTCACGAAGGACCAATTATAAGCGCAAGGGGTGTAAAAGTTTTACCGGATACTACCATAGATACTATAAAAGCTGAAGATTTTGACATGATTGTCTTACCCGGCGGTCAGCCAGGAACAGATAACCTTAATGCAGACGAGAGAGTTAAAAAGTTAATACAAGATTTCTACAACAAAGGAAAGCTTACAGGTGCAATTTGTGCAGCTCCGTACGTCCTTGCAAATGCAGGAGTTCTTGAAGGAAAAAAAGCTACATCCTATCCAACTTACAAAGAAAAACTTGGAAATGTTGATTACTTAGAAGATATAGTCGTTGAAGATTCAAATGTATTGACATCAAGGGGACCAGGAACAGCTGCATGTTTTGCTTTAAAAATAGTAGAAAAATTAGCAGGCAAAGAAAAGGCAGACCAGTTAAAACAGGCAATGTTATTTAACTGTTAGTATGAAAAAAGAAGATTTACAGCCACATGATTGGTTTTTTAAGATTGTCTTTTCGAATCCAAAAAGTGTAAAAACCCTTATTGATATTTTTCTACCAAAATTATCTAAAAAGATTGAAATAGATAGCTTGAAACTTGTCAATACTGAAAAGCTTTCAAAGAAAAAGAAAAAATTTATGCTTGACTTACTTTATTCTTTTAAGATTAAAAACAATGATGCTTTTTTAAGATTGGTTTTTGAACATAAATCGTACGTAGACCCAAACTTACCAATACAGTTAAAATACTATGAAGCTGTTTTATGGGAAGAATCTTTGAAAGAAAATAAAAAATATCCACCTATCATCAACATTGTTTTATATCATGGAAAAGAAAACTGGAACATTCCAACAAAACTGCCAGAAAATTTAGATAGAACATTAGAAGAGCTTACGTCAAACCTCAACTATACACTTATAGATTTAAGCAAAATTGATGACGGAAAGTTAATATCTTATGAAGACTATTAGATTTAAGCAAAATTGATGACGGAAAGTTAATATCTTATGAAGACTATTGTACTGTTTTAAGCCTCTTGACCATGAAATATATTTTTGAAAACGAAGAAAATTTGGATATAATTTTTAAAAGATTGGCTTTATATAAGGATTCAGAATGTATATATTTTATTCTTGATTACATAGTAGCAGTAAAAGAAGATACAGAAAAGATAGAACAGATGCTAAAAGAGGTTTTTGGAGGTGAAAAAGAAATGATGACCTTAACAGGAAAATGGAAAATGGAAGGTAAAATGGAAGAAATTAAAGAGGGAATTAAAGAGGGAATTAAAGAGGGAATTAAAGAGGGAATTAAAGA
>NZ_JAPYVU010000021.1 GCF_028276765.1 Sulfurihydrogenibium sp. | reverse complement strand
AAGGTAAAGCTAAAAAGTTAGCATTAGTGGCTGTAGCACATAAGTTATTAAGGCAGGCATATGGTGTATTAAGGAATAGAAAACCATTTGATGAAAATTTTTGTACTTGACATTTAACATAGAACATCCTGAGGACGAAGTCCGAAGGATCTCTTTTTAAATTCTATAAAAACCGCTAATTTCTCACCCAAGGTATATTCTCACTAAGGTATAGATTATATTACAATTCTGCAATTATCTGGAATACTTTCAAACTCTATATCTCACTTTTTCAAAAACTCTGAAACCTTGAACACAGATATTAACTCAAAACCTTCTTTTCTTAGATTTTCTTCTCCGCCTTCCTCTCTATCGACTAACGCAATCACTCCAAGAATATTTAACCCAAAATCTTTTGCCACTTTGCAAGCTTTAAGAGAAGACCCGGCTGTAGTTACAACATCTTCAAGAATAAACACACTTTCACCAGGTTTTACATTTCCTTCAATCTGTTTTCCAGTACCATGACCCTTTGGCTCTTTTCTTACCACGAAAGGCTTGATAGGATTTTTATTTATAAAAGAAATTAAAGATGTAGCATATGCAATGGGATCAGCTCCAAGGGTTAAACCACCCAAAGCGTCAGGCTTTTTATCTTTTACCATCTCATAAATTAGATTTCCGATTAAATATCCACCCTCCGGGTCTAACGTGATTGTTCTTAAATCCAAGTAATAATTACTCATTTTTCCGGAAGAAAGCTTAAAAATTGGCTCATCTGCTACTTTTAAAGCTCTTTCTCTAATCAACTCTTTTAATCTTTTTCTGTAATCCATCTTCAAAACTCCATTTTTATTTTACTTCTTATTTTATAGACCTCGTCTAAATCTATTTCAGCA
The DNA here is from genome assembly GCF_028276765.1 of Sulfurihydrogenibium sp. Taxonomy (NCBI): domain Bacteria; kingdom Pseudomonadati; phylum Aquificota; class Aquificia; order Aquificales; family Hydrogenothermaceae; genus Sulfurihydrogenibium; species Sulfurihydrogenibium sp. Next base: position 29,580 of record NZ_JAPYVU010000021.1, on the reverse strand, counting down.
GAAATTATACCTTCTTCGTTCCTTTCAATATCAAGAATATCTCCCCATGGTGAGTATATAGCAGAATTTCCTGCATATTCTAAATCTCCTATTTTGCCAACGGTATTGGATACAATTACATAAGACTGAGTTTCTATCGCTCGTGCTCTTGATAGTATTTTTAAATGCTCAGCCCTTTCCTTTCCCCATTGGGCAGGCACAAGAATAATTTCAACATCTTTTTTTCTTAGATTGTAAGATATATTAGGAAATCTAAGCTCAAAGCATATCATAAACCCAAGATTGCCGGTTGAACTCTCTGTTATATCTAAGTGTATATTTTTGCCAGCTTTAAAGTATTTATGCTCATCTGTTGGAGTAAACAGTTTTATCTTTGGTCTTTTCCCTGTAATCTCTCCATTATCTATTACAAATCCCATATTGTAAATATCATTTCTTTTTCTCTCGGGCAATGTTCCGGCTATGACAAGTTTTTTATCATGAGAAATTTTTTGTAATTCTCTATAAATTTTTGGTGTTTTTCTTGAATGGTCTAAAAGTCTTTCATTATCAAAGCCGCAGCTAAACATCTCAGGTAGCAAAACTAACGATTCTGATTTAATCTTATCTGACTTTAAAATATCAAATACTTTTTTAATGTTATTTTCAACATTTCCAAGGTCTAAATTAAGTTGCAATGAATAGGCTATCATTTATCTTTTTCCTCTTCTTTTCCTCTAAATATTAATTTTATCGGTGCATTTTCCAATCCAAGTAATTTTCTTAAATTGTTTTCTAAAAATCTTACATAATTTTCTTTGAAGCCTTCGGCTTTATTAACAAAAAGTAAAAATGCAGGTGGTTTACCTTCAAGCTGCGTAGCATAGTAGATCTTTAAAGGTTTGCCTTGATATGTAGGCGGTTGTCTTAGATTTTGTATTTGTTTTATAGCTCTGTTTAACTGACCTGTACCTACTCTTTTCCATGCTTGATTGTAAACATAGACAATCTTTTCCAACAGCTCATCTAAACCTTCTTTTGTCTTTGCAGATGTAAACACTATCGGTGCATAGCTTATAAAATATAACCTTTCTCTAACTTGTTTTTCTACTTTTTCTAAAGTTTTTTTATCCATAGTGTCAATTTTGTTTATAACAATTACTGCTGGCTTGTATCTTCTTTGAATTAATCCTGCTATCTTTGTATCTTGCTCTGTTGCCCCTTGGTTTGCATCTATAACAAGGACAACCACATCAGTCTTTTCTATAGCCTCTATCGTTCTTCCTACAGAAAAAAATTCTAATCCATAATCTACTTTTGATTTTTTTCTCATTCCAGCAGTGTCTAAAAACAGAAACTTTTGTCCGTCCTTTTCATACAAAATATCAACAGTATCTCTTGTAGTTCCGGGTATCTCGGAAACTAAAACTCTTTCTTCATTTAAAAGTGCGTTTATTAAAGAGGACTTTCCGGCGTTTGGCTTTCCAACGATAGCAACTTTTATGTAATCTCTTTTTCCTTCCTCTTCTTCCTCTTCTTGAATTTCTTTTTCATAATCTGGAATATACTCAACAACCTTATCCAACAACTCTGCTAAACCAAGTTTTTGAATGGTAGATATGGGAATAATATTCTCAAATCCAAGTTCATAAAATTCATACGCTAATTTTTCTTTCTCCGGGTCGTCAATTTTATTGACTGCTATAATGACAGGTTTTTCAGTTCTGTGAAGAATGTTTGCAATCTCTTTATCAAGTGGGGTTAATCCTTGCTTTCCATCAACAACAAAAATAAACAAATCTGACAATTCAAGCTCTTTTTCAACTTGTTTTCTTATGTATGGAGCGAATTTATCTTCATCACCAGTGATATACCCGCCAGTATCCACCACTTCGAATTTTACACCCCTCCATTCTGCTGTAGATACAATTCTATCTCTGGTTACACCGGGTATATCCTCCACAATAGCTTTTCTTTGTCCTATGATTCTATTAAACAATGAAGATTTGCCGACGTTCGGTCTTCCTACTATTGCGACTCTAAACATTATTTCTCCTGCGTTTTTCAACGGTTATTTATTTTGTGCTAAAATTTTGAAGGTATATATTTTATCACAATAGCAAACTTTTAAAGAGGTGTTGCCATGGCTACAAAAACTGTCAGTAAAGAAGAGCTAAAATCATTATATGAGAAAGACTTTGTTTTGTGGGTTGAAAAAAATTTAAGACTTCTTAAAGAGAAACAGTTTGATGAAGTGGATTGGGAAAATCTTTTAGAGGAGATAGAAGATATGGGCAGGAGACATTTAGAAAGTGTAATTAGTTTTATGGCTACTATCTTAGAGCATCTTTATAAATGGGAGAATTTTAGAGAAAATGAAAATATGGGAAATGGCTGGATTAGAAGTATTATTAATTCAAGAGCTAAGTTGGAAAAACTATTCATAGAAATACCATCTCTTAAACATAAAGCACCCAATGAATTAGAAACTGCTTGGAAATATGCAGTAATAGACTTAATATCTTGGTTCAAAAAACCAGAAAATACACATTTAGCAAACAAATATTTTGGAAGAGAACCAACGGTTATAGATTTTCCGGAAAAATGTCCATACACTTTCTGGCAGATTTTAGAATACGAACCTTGGAAAAAGAACAAGGAGGAGTAAGAATGATTATGAAAATTATCAGTAAAGAAGAGCTAAAATCATTATATGAGAAAGATTTCTACAAGTGGGTTTTGGAAAATGTAAACCTTCTCAAAAACAAAGAGTTTGATTTGGTAGATTGGGACAATGTGATAGAGGAGCTTGAGAGTATGGGAAGAAGCGAACTTAGAAGTGTAATTAGTTTTATGGCTGTAATTTTAGAACATCTTTATAAATATGAGCATTTTAGAGAAAACGAAACGATGAGAAACAGCTGGGTTAGAAGTATTCTTTCATCAAGAAATCAGATTTATGACTTATTTGAAGAAAGCCCTTCATTAAAGAATAAAGCAAAAGAAGAAATTGAATTGGCTTGGAAAAGTGCAGTTAGAAGATTGATTAACTGGTTTAAATATCCAGAAAATAAACACTTAACAGATAAATATTTCGGAAGAAAACCTACAGAAAAATATTTTCCAGAAAAATGTCCGTATACTTTTAACCAGATTATAGAATACGAACCATGGGAGGAAAAGAATGTTTAAAAAAACACCAATGATTGCACTACCTATAACAGACAAAGATTTAGAAATCACATTAAACAATGCAAAACTAAACAATATCGATATTATCGAACTTCGTATAGATCAATTTGAAAACAAAGAATTAAATCACATAAAAGAAGTAGCTAACAAAGTTAAGTCTTATAATTTTTATACCATTGCAACTGTGAGGAGTAAGTTGGAAGGTGGTTCAGATATATCAGACCCTGAAAGATTGGAAATTTTCAATGCTATTTCTGAATTTGCTGATATTATAGATATAGAGTACACATCAACAAGCATAAAAGAAAAAGTTAAAGAAATTACCAAAAATAAAGGTAAATTACTTTTAATGTCTTATCATGATTTTGAAAAAACACCGTCAGAAGATGAAATCCAAAAATTAATTGACGATTGTAAAATCCAGGGAGCAGATATAGTAAAATATGCCTTTAAAGCCAATACCTTTGAAGATGTGGCAAGGGTTATGTGCATCACTAACAAAAATAAAGATAAAAATATTGTTGCTATATCAATGGGTGAGATTGGCAAAATTACAAGAGTGGCTGGATTTATCTTTGGAAGTTTGATAACATATACATATATAGGACAATCTTTCGCACCTGGTCAAATAGAAGTTAAAAAACTAAATGAGTTAATAGAATTTTTCAAAGGAGGTTAACGGTATGGCTTTAATGTATTCGGTTGATATACCACTTGGAACAAGAATGCCAGATTTTGAACTAAAAGACCCTTTCGGTAATGTTTATAAAAGTGATGACCTGTATGGTGAAAAAGGGTTATTAGTAGTCTTTACTTGTAATCACTGCCCTTATGCTATTGCTGTATGGCCAAGATTGATAAGATTGTCTAAATACGCAAAAGAGCTTGGTATAAATACAGTTGCAATAAATCCAAATATACATCCAAACTATCCAGAAGATGCGCCGGAGAAAATGATAGAAAAGATAGAAGAATGGGGAATTCCATTTCCTTATCTAATAGACGAAACTCAACAAGTAGCAAAAGCTTTTAAAGCACAGTGTACACCGGATATTTATCTATTTGATAAAGACCATAAACTTGTATATCATGGAAGAATTGATGATAATTGGCAAGATGAATCAAAAGTTACAAAAGAAGAATTAAAAGAAGCGATTACAAACTTAGCAGAAGGAAAACCAATAAACCCGGTTCAGTATCCATCAATGGGTTGCTCTATAAAATGGAGAGAATAAGGTTTTAAGATACGTCGGGCGGGAAATTAAGTAAGAGTATGAGATTCTTCGCTTCGCTCAGAATGACATCAATAGAACCCTCTCTGTCATCCTGGAGAGTGTTCAAAAATTTTTACAAGTTTACCCTTATCCGTCATCCTAAGAACTTTAGCCCGACGGATCTCCTTCCTAAATTTTATAAAGTCCCTAATTCCTTACCCAAAAATACTGTATTTATACTCTAAAAATTCTAAATACTCTTTATCTATTTTACCCATCTCTAACTGTTCTTTCAATGTGTAAAAATGGCTTATATGTTCTTTTAATCTATTTGTTGCATATTGCTGAGCTGTTTCTGTTGTTATTAAAAATGTCCAATCGCTACTTTGAGCCAACATTAGCTGAACTTCTAACTGTTTTAAGACTCTTTGATTGTTATATTTAGATTTTAAGCTTTCTAAATCTCTTTCCATTTGATGTAAATATCTATAAACCCAGTGATTTTTTGGATTTATCCATACTTCATAGTATCCTTTATCACCCCAAGATGATGGAGATGGTCTAATTACTTGGTTTTCTGGATATATATTTAGATATTCAGATGGTGTAATTGCTTTAAATTGTTTATGTTTGTCGATTTCTTTAAAAAGGTTATATAAAAATTCTGGTCCTTCAAACCACCAATGACCAAACAGTTCTGCATCGTAAGGAGAAACTATTAACGGCAGTCTATCCATAAATTTACCAAGATGTTCCATTTGTTTCTCTCTTGATATGTGAAAATGTCCAGCATGAACCTTTGTCATCTCTTTTGCTTTATCCGGGTCGTATGGCTGTTTGTGGGCAAGGTCAACATCTCCCGTTACTCTGTAATATTTTATTCCTGTATAAACTCTAATTCCATCTGGACTTATATAGTCTTTGATATAATCAAATTCAAGGTCAAAACCTATATCTCTATAAAAGTCTCTGTAGTTAGGGTCTCCTGGGTATCCTTCCTTTGCACTCCATACTTGTTTTGAAGACTCTGGGTCCCTTCCAAATGCTGCCACTTTTGATGGTGTGTATACAGGTGCAAAAACGCCGTATCTTGGAGTTGGCTTTCCAAAAATCAATCCATGAGAATCTAAAAAGAAATACTCTATTCCATGCTTAGCTAATATGCTATCAAGTCCATCGTAATATGCACATTCTGCAAGCCAAATGCCTTTTGGTTTTTTACCGAAAAATTTTTCGTGAGTTTTGACTGCAAGCTCAATTTGTCTCTCTACAGATTGAATTTCTGGTTGAAGTAAAGGTAAAAATCCATGGGTTGCATTGCAAGTAATTATTTCTATGTATCCTTTTTCTTCAAAATATCTATAACCGTTTAAAACATTTTGATTTAAAAATCCGTAAAAAAAATCTTTAATATCAGTAAACAGCTTGTTATAAAAATTTGCCAGCTTGTTAAACGTTTCACTTGCTCTTGTTCTCTTGATTTCTTTTTCTGTAAGGGATAGCATTTTGTCAAGATATTTTTTGTACTTTTCAATCAGCAGCCGGTCTGATAGCATATATGCTAAAGGTGGAGTGATAGAGGTTGTTATTCTAAAATCTACGCCTTCTTCTTCAAGCTTCTTAAATCTCATCAAAAGCGGTATGTATGTTTCTGTTATAGCTTCAAAAAGCCAATGCTCTTCAAGAAAGTATTCATATTCTGGGTGTTTTACAAATGGCAAGTGGGAATGTAATACTGGCATCCAATAGCCTTTCATTGAGTCTCCCTCCTTGTGATGTAGGTATGTATAAATTTAGTTTATATTCCTTAAAAGGAAACAATCGGGAATATTCTAACATAACAAGATTTTAAAGGATGGATGATGAGTATTAGCATTAGAGGATAAAATTTTAATCATCTCTTTATTCTTTTACTTGAATAAGAGTTTAACGACGATTCTTTAGAATGTATAGAAGTTTTCGAAAGATAATTAAAAAGAAGAACTTTTAGAACAAGAAATACGTCGAGTGAGAAATTCAGTAAAAAGAGAAGATTCTTCGCTTCGGTCAGAATGACATCTTTGAGGTCAGGATTCTTCGTCGGTTTCAAAATGACAGTGCGGATTTTTTCAAGCACCCTTAGCATAAATTTAAATAAAATTATCCAGATGGATTTTTAAAGTATGATAATATATTTTTTAAACCAAAAAACACGAGGTTAGTCGTTGAAAAAGATAAATATCGGGATTGTTGGATATGGTGTAGTTGGCAGTAGCGTTGTTAAAATCTTAGATAAAGACAGAGAAATCATCACTCAAAAATCAGATTTAGATATAAACGTTAAAAAAGTCTATACAAGAAATTGGAATAGAAAATTATTATATCCAATAGATGACAGTAAAAAAGCTAAAACAGTTGATGAGATAATTAACGATAAAGATATAGATATTGTCGTTGAAGTGGCAGGTGGAATAGAGTTTCCATACCAACTTATCACACAGGCAATAAAAAACAGAAAAAACATCGTAACTGCAAATAAAGCACTGCTTGCAGAAAAAGGCAAAGATATATTTAGTCTTGCACAAAAGTATGATGTTAGAGTTGGCTTTGAGGCGGCGGTTGCCGGTGGAATTCCGATAATAAAAGCACTGAGAGAAGGATTGGTTGCAAATGATATAAACAAAATCTACGGAATACTAAACGGAACAACTAACTATATACTTACATCTATGTATACAGAAGGAAAAAGCTTTGAGCAGGCATTAAAAGAAGCGCAAGAAAAAGGCTATGCAGAAGCAGACCCAACCCTTGACATAAACGGAACAGATGCAGCACATAAAATATCCATCCTTGCTTCTTTATCCTTTGGCGGGTTTGTTGATTTTTCACAAGTTTACGTAGAAGGAATAGACAAAATAGATACATTAGATATAGAACTTGGAAGGGAGCTTGGATACACTCTAAAACTTCTTGCCATTGCAAAATCTCATGGAGAAGAGGTAGAAATAAGAGTAAATCCTACATTCTTACCATCTTGGCATCCACTTTCTAAGGTTGACGGAGTATTTAATGCTGTGATGGTAGAAGGTAATAACGTTGGCGAAACTATGTTTTATGGAAGAGGGGCAGGCGGACTGCCAACGGCAAGCGCAGTAATCAGTGATATTGTATGCATCGGAAAATCTATTGCCAACAACTTAGGAAGAGATTTAGAAATCACATCTATGGATTGGAAGCATAAAGATTTAACCCTTACAAAAGTGAAAGATTTTTACACAAGATATTACATAAGATTTACAGTTCCGGACATTACAGGCATCCTTGCAAAGATTGCATCAGTGTTTGCAAAGTACAACATCAGCATTGCAGCAGTCATTCAAAAAGAAAAAGTTTTAAAACTTCAAAAAGAAACAAAAGAAAAAGTAGTTCCGCTTGTGATTTTAACCCATACAGCATCAGAAAACAACATACAGCTTGCTATTAAAGAAATCGTGTCTAACAAATACAGCGTAGAAATTCCGGTAATCATAAGAGTAGAGGATGAGGAATGAAGTAAACAAAAAGCTTGTTTATATAGCCGTAGCAATATTTCTTTTGGTTTTTTCAATCTTTAATCCATTTTTAAACCTATCTTATGAAGCAAAAACAACCATCGGCATTTTCTTATTCTGCATAGCACTTTGGATTTCAGAAATTGCACCCCTTGGGATAGTAGGACTATTTGGAATAGTTTTATCCATCATTCTTGGAGCAAGTAATGTAAAAACTGCTTTTGAAGGCTTTTCAAATCCTGTTATCTTTTTAATGATAGGAAGTTTTTTGATTGCTAACGCAATTTATAAATACGGTCTTGACAAGAGAGTTGCATTATACTTTTTATCAAAAGACTTCTTTTTAAAAAGTCCGTTTAGGCTTGTACTTGGATTTTCTTTACTAACCTTTTTTCTTTCTATGTGGCTAAGTAATACCGCCACCACTGTTATAATGGTTTCTATAGCCCTTGGAGTTATTCATCTACTGAAAGACCAGAAAAAACCAGGATTTAAAAAGTTTGCTATGTTATTCTTACTCAGTATTGCATACAGTGCATCTATCGGGGGAATTGGTACAATCGTAGGCTCACCAACTAACTTGGTAAGCATTGGATTTTTAAAAGAGAAAGGTATAGAAATAAGCTTTTTAGATTGGTCTATAAAAGCACTTCCTGTAGCTTTTGCAATCTACGTGTTTATGCTTTTATACATAAGATTTAACATAAGAGAGTTTAGTATCTCAAAAGAAGCACTGCTTGAAATCATTCAATCTAACAAGGCACAGCTTGGAAAGATAAAAAACGAAGAGAAAATAGTTGGATTTGTATTTCTGCTAACTGTTTTTTTATGGATTTTGCCGTCGATTTTTACATTACTTGGTTTTGAAAACATCGGCAAACTCTTAAATCAAAAGCTTCCTGAAAGCGTGGTTGCAGTTCTGACAGCATCTTTGCTGTTTATCATTCCAAAAGATTTGAAAGAGTTTAAGCCTGTTATGTCTGTAGAAGACTTAAAAGAGATTGACTGGGACACTATCTTACTTTTTGCATCAGGAATTTCTCTTGGAGAGTTAATCACAAAATCAGGACTTGGAAAAGTATTAGCAGAGACTGTTAAAAATGCTTTTAGTCATGAGATGATATTAGCTTTATTGTTCGTTGTAATTATTTTAGCAATTATTTTGACAGAAATTACTTCAAACACAGCCACAGCAATAGTCCTAACTCCAATAGTAATATCAATATTAGAAAGCTATAATGTAAACCTTATAAATCCTGTAATGTCTGTTGCAATAGCTGCAAGCCTTGCATTTATGCTTCCAATCTCCACACCACCAAACGCAATCGTTTACTCAACCAAGCACGTAGATGTTAAAACTATGATAAAATTTGGCTTTTTGCTTGATGTTATAGGAAGTGTTATAATATATATTTTCTTAATTCTTTTAAATTATGCTGGGTGAGGAATTGATGATTTTTATAAAGGAGATCCTTCGGACTTGCGTCCTCAGGATGACAAGGAAAGCGAAAGTAGAGCAATTCATGAATTGCCATTACAGAATAGGGTGAGAATTTGGAAGTAAAGTTGTCATTCTGAAGCCGACGAAGAATCTCATGCTTTTAAATTTCTCACCTAACCATATTTTATTTTTAAAATAAATTTTATAAAGGAGTAGCGAATGAGTGTAAAATGGGAGTTTTCAGCAGGCGGAGTTGTCATTAAAGAAGAAGACGGACAGACTTTTGTACTCCTTATTAGAAACAAAGATAAATATGGCTTTCCAAAAGGAAACATTGAAAGAACGGAGAAAAAAGAAGAGGCGGCAGTTAGAGAAGTTAGAGAAGAGACCGGCGTTGATGCAGAACCAATTGAGTACTTAGGAAACGTAGAATACTGGTACAGGTCTGGTACTGACACAATTCATAAGTTCGTTTACTACTACTTAATGAAGTACAAAGGCGGAGAGTTAAACCCACAAAAAGAAGAGATAGAAGCAGCAGAATGGGTGCCGGCAGAAGAAGTGTTAGACAAACTTTCTTTTGATAAAGATAAAAAAATTTATAACATTGCAATGCAAAAACTACAAAAATTAAAAGTTCATGCTTGAAGCATTTGTTAAACTTTATTTTAATTACATTCAAAGAAAGCCAAGAGAAAAAGCATTAAAATTAGCTGAAAAAATAGGAAAAGTATTATATTTATTAAATTACAGAAAAGATGTAATACATAAAAACTTAGATATTGCATTTCCAGACAAAGATTATCAGTGGAAGGAAGAGATAAGAAAAAAATCTCTCATTAACATAGGAAGGGTTTTGGTAGAGTTTCCAAAACAGCCTCAATATGTAAAGTCTGGAGAAATCAAAAATATATTTATTATCACAAAAGGATTTGAAGAGTTAAAAAGCTATGTAGGTAAAGGTGCTATAGTTGTATCTGGGCATATATCAAGCTGGGAAATGTGCGGTGCTGGTTTATCAGCATACTTAGGCGGTATGACAAGCTTAGCATACAGACAGAAAAATCAAAAAATAAATGATTTAATAACAAAAATCAGACAAGAGTCCGGGATTAAAATCATCTTTCATGACCAACCTTTAAAAACATTTATCAACGCTTTAAACAAAGGGGAGATAATATCCTTTCTTGTAGACCAAAACGCATTAAGACATAGAGGCTACTTTGTTGATTTTTTTGGATTAAAAGCATCTACTGTAAACTTTCCGGCTAAGCTTGCAGTTAAGTATAACGTGCCTATATTTTTTGCATACACATACTTTGATGAAAATCATAGTAAATACTTTTGTGAAATAGAAAAATTAGAGTATAATATAGGAAAAGATAGTGAAGAAACAGCGTATAATATAGTTCAAGCCTACACTAAAAAAGTAGAAGAAGCTGTAAGAAAACATCCAGACCAGTATTTATGGGTTCATAAAAGATGGAAAACAAGGGAAAATGAAAACTTAGAAAAAATTTACTAAGGAGGTGAAAAATGAATCCATTAAGAATACAAAGAATTATGATGTCAATAATCTTAATTACAGGATTATTGCTTGATTTAAATGGCTACGACTGGGGAGAGTATTTAATCTGGTTTGTGGCTATCATGGCTTTAATAGCTGGAATTACCGGCTTTTGTCCATCTGATTTTATCTTGAAAAAGATTACAGGAAAAGAAATAACTTGTAAAGAGGCTTAATGAGATTTTTACATATCTCTGATACCCACCTTGGGTATCAGCAGTACAATATTAAAGAGAGGGAAAGGGATTATTTTGACGTTTTCCAAGAAGCTATAGACAAAGCTATTGAGAAAAACGTTGATTTTATAATCCATACAGGTGATTTCTTTCATTCAAGCAGACCAAGTAATGAGTCTATCCTTGATGGATTGTATCTTATAAAGAAATTAAAAGACCACAAAATCCCTATGTTTGTAATTCCGGGCAACCATGACAGAGGTAGCGGAACAAGAGACAGAAACGCCTTAGAAATCTTATCTGAATTTGGTTTAAGACTTCTTAATAATGATTTTATAGAGTACAACGGAGTTAATATCTTTGGCTTAAAATATATCTCTCCAATCCATTTTAAAAGAAACGTTGTTCTAAAAGACATCCTTTATGACTTATACGAGAAAGCAACGGATAAAAACAATTTTAATATATTAATGCTACACTTAGAGTTTGCATCGGTTTTTAGCTCTAGCGAATTACAAACCATATCAGACGTACCGTTTGAGTATGACTATGTTGGCATTGGTCATTACCATCAAAGACAAGAACCAATAAAAGAAGAAGGTAGGTACGTTGTTTATCCTGGTTCTACTGAATACACACAGTTTAACGAAAAAAGCTATGTAGAAAAAGGCTGTTATTTAGTTGAAGTAGGCGGTAAAAGTATAGAAAAAATAGAGTTTGTTCCGTTAAACGCAAGAAAGTTTTTAAGCTACAGCGTAGATTACTCAGAAATTGATAAATTTTTAGAAGATATGGAAAAAGATTTAAACAGCTTAAATTTAAACAAAAAGCCAATATTAAGCTTGAATATAAACACACAAGAAAACATCTCGAACAAAGATATTTTAAGAATTTTAGAATCTAAAAACCTTGCCAAAGAATTTCTACACATTAAAATCGATGTAAATCGAAATAAAAAAGATATTTTAGATGATACAACTTCATCAAATTCTGAAAGCTTCTCGGCAGTAGAAAAGCTTAAAGAAGTTGTGGATGATGAAGAGTTAAGAATAAAATTAGAAGAAATTTTTAAAATAGCAGAATCTTACGAAAATGTAAAAGACTTAGAAGAGTTTATAAAACACCATCCAGAAATGTTTGAGATTTAAAGGTTAAAGATTGGAAAATCTGCAACCGTTTCCATGGGTGAAGAAAAGATGATGACTTAACAGAAAAATAGAAAATGGAAGGATGGATGGTTGGTAAAGCTGAAGGTAAGAAAGAAGCTTTGATAAAACTAATTCAACTAAAATTTGGAGCAGCTGCGGAAAATTTAGAGAAAGTTATTTATGAATGTAAGGATTTAGAGGAATTAGATAAAATTCTTACAAAAGTTGCATTAGCTAACAGCATTGAAGAGATTAATATGAAGCGAAGTGTGATAGGTAATAACAAATTCATTCTGCAGCCGTGCGAAGAATCTCCGCCCTTTTACCTCTTACTTTCTCACTTTATCACTCCAAGCCATACAGCTTTAATACTTTTTCGTCAAGTTCTTTTTGGATTTCTTCCAATCTTTCCTCGGCTTCCTTTTCAGTTATTTTCCCAGAAAATTTTTCTTCCTGAATTCTCTTAGCTCTGTCGAAGATAAACTCAAATTCTTTTAATTGCTCGGGAGTTGGAATTATTATAGGAAATTCTTTTGCATCACCAGTAGTAAGATGTACCGTTATATTTAAAAAAGTATTTTTGTACAATCCAAAAAAAGATGAATTCATTAAACATATAAGATATTTATCACTAATCATTTTCGGCATTAATGAGATAAATGTCATAGCCTCTGTAGAATGTACGGATTTTTCTTTAATTCTGCACACTATTTTTGTTCCAGTAACATTATTCCAACAAAAACCCTCTTTAAAATAAAACTGCTGATTTCTAACGACTGGCATTCCCTCGCCTTTCTTTCCTGAATTTTCCTTTAAAAACCTAACATTCTCTCTGCTCCAATCTATATAATACGGCGTTGGAGCCCACCAACGATTGCCGTCTTTATCTCCTTTATCATACGGGACAAACGTTTTGTCTCCATCTATTCCGTTTAACTTTTCATCATCACTCAAACTATCCACATCAGCTATCTCATCTTTACTAACAATCCTATAAAGCCAACCTTGTCCAAAAATATCCCTTCCGTATTTTTCCTTTAAACCATCAAACAACTTTCTAATCTCTTTTTCAGTTAAACTATTAAGATAATCCTCTACATCTTTTTTAGATTTTAGATTGCTAAGCTCCTTTGGATTTTGAGTTTTTATAAAATTCCAAAGCTTCTCAGGTCTTTCCTTCTTAACTTTTTCAGCCCATTTTGTACCTTCCAATACACCAATGTATTTGCCGTTATTACCGGTTGCAAGCCCTTGCCCACCTTCTGTAATCAATCCAAGCAAAGTTATATCGCCTGCTTTTAAAGAATTTCTGTACTCATCAAGAAATCTTTTATACTTATTGAGCTTTTTACTATCAGATATAAATTGCCACCATTTATCTAACAATTCTTTAACTTTTTTACCAAGCTTTTCATAAATCCTTAAATTAAACTCCGTTGGCACAAAAAATACATTATTTGCAACGTTTTTATAAATTTCATCTTTAACTTTATAAACTTCTTTCTTATCCAATCCATTTCTTGCATCTATAAAAAGTATTTCATAATCTTCAACTTTTGTTTTTTGAACAATGGTAATACAAGTATCTACCATAGCACTCTCAAAAGGATTTGCAGTATCTACCAACTGTAAAAGTTTATTATCTAAAATTAGCTTTCTTAAATTTTTCTTTGTCTGAATAGTCCAAAAAGTTTTAGATGAGATAAACGCCAAAATTCCATTTTCTCTTAAAATTTCAATACCTTTAAAGTAAAAATGATTATACAGGTCATCAGAAAAACCGTAAATCTTTTCTAAGACTTTCTTAAGCTTCTCATCAACGCCCTTTGTAGATACATACGGTGGATTACCAATCACAATATCAAAACCATTTTTATTTGGATCTTGAAATACCTCTGCAAAATAAACTCTAAAATCGAACTCACTATTCCCATTAGAGATTTCATTAATTAGCCGATCAATTTCTTCTTTTATCTTTAATTTTTCTTTTGAATTTGACTCTCTATAATATTTATGTTCCAATTCTATCAAATTTTCTATTTTATCTTTATTAAAAATAATCTTATCAATCTTTTGTAGCGAATTTCCCCTAACTAATCTTATAATCTAAGTTTGGAAGTGGTTTTATATCCTTAAAAGACTCCTCATCAACAACCAAAGACAACCAAAACCTTAACTTACATACCTCAATAGCTCCCGGGTCTATATCTACGCCGTAGATAGAATTCTCTATCGTATGCCTTTTTAAATCATATGTGTTAAGATTGTTTTTTGTGTATACAGAAAGAAGCTGTCTTAACTTTACAATCTCATGAAGCATACCAACAGGAAAAGCCCCAGAACCAACAGCAGGGTCGCAAATTTTCAAACCATCAAGCAGGTTGTCTATTTCTTGTGCATTATGTATAATGCTTTCTGGGATTTTATATTCGTATTTTGTATTTTCATTGCCATTTTCAACTTTCTTTTGTGCTACTTTTTCATTTTCAATAAACAAGTCAGCAAAATTTACAAACACTTCCAAATCTTCTCTACTAACCTTACCATCTAACTGAGATTCAAGGTAGTAAATAAGACTTTCACTACACATATAATGAACAATTTCTCTTGGAGTGTAATAAACTCCATACTCCCTGTTAAATTCATTTTCTTTGGCAGAAGACTTTAGAGCTTTTAAATACTCATCAAAGTTATCTTCTCTGATTGCGTTGAGTTTTTCATAAATCTTACCAAGTAGCTCTGGGTCAAGTGCTACCTCTTTTTCAAGTGGCTCTTCTTCATTTACAGTAAAGTTATACCTATCAAATACATCAAGAATGCCGTTTTCATCTTTGTTTGAGAACAATTCGTTTGGAATTAGAAGGTCTATGTCCACCCAATTAAAATCGTTTGGCGGGTCAAAAAGTCCACCGTTTAAAAATGGAATTTTACAATTAAGCTTATCGTAGTAATGGTCGTTAAAACTTCTATCAACTCTTAAAGCTTCGTAAAACAAAGGTTCAAGCACTTCGTTATAAAAATTTTTATAGCTTATATACTCACCATTAAAAAGCCTTCTAATAAAATCTCTTGGACCTGTTCCAAAATCTTTACCCTTCTCTACACCAAACCAACCTTTTTTCTGTAAAAAGTATAAAAACACTATCTGACCAAGAAGCTTTTTAGCAAAGGACACAGTGCTGATATTTTTATCTTCAAACTCTTTTTTAACAGCCGGATTTTCTTTTACAATCTTATCAAGTTCAAGCTTAGTTTTGATAAATAGGTCTCTATACTCTTTGAAAAATTCCTTAGTGATAGTCTCTATATCAAAGGCTTTTTGAATCTCTTCTAAGCTTGGATTTTTATCTGATTTTAGAAGCTCTAAAAATCTTGATTGTGCGGTGTGGCTCTTTTCATTTTTTCCTACCAAAAAAGACCATCTTTTAGCGGGTGAAGGTACTTCTTTTACCTTACCGTCTTCTTTTTTATACTCTAACTTAACAAAAGAAAATCTCCAATCTTCCTCGTCAGGAGATACAAAAGCAACAAGTGCAGCATCTTTAAGGGATTTAGTTCCATGATTTCCCCTTAGGTAATCAGCTACAAAGTTCCTCTGTGCTACTCTTGACCTGTATAAAGATTGTCCTTTTTTAAGATAAACAATAAGGACGTCTATAATTCTACCTTCTGGGTCTTCATACCGCCCCAATCTTTCCCAAGAAGTTATAAAATCTCTGTACTTTTCTGGTACTGCTTGATTTCCGCTTCTTTTTGGAAGAGCTTTACTCCTATCAAAATTTTTCTTTAAAAGTTCAGTTATAAACTTGTCAAATTTTTCTATTTTAAACCCACTTTCAAACGTATCTCTTACAAGCTCTTTTGCTTGTTTGTCATTCATATTAAGCTCCTAAATACAGTGATAGTATAACCTCTCTTTTATGACCTTGATTTAGTATTACGCCTAAATGTTGTTTATAAACTAAATTTTTTGGTATTTCATTTTGTAGTATAGATATTGCTTTTAATGGGTCTTCAACATCTTTTATAGCTTTTAGAGCTTTTTGAACCGTCTTTTTCGGTAAAGCTCCTTCTTCAATTCTTTCAGTTATTAAATCTATATACTTTTCTTGCTCTTCTGTTAGTTTTTTCCTGTCTTTAAAAATAGCTTTTATATGTTTTAATAGCTCTTTACTGCTGTCTTTACCCGGTTTATGATGAATAAACTCTTCTTCATAAGTTGCGTTGATAAATGCCTCTTTATTCTTTTCAAGAAGGTTATAAAACTCTTCTGTTGGAATGTTTATTTTTTGCTGGCTTTCATCACATTCAAAAAGCTTGACAGCAGTTAAAAAGTCTAATTCCTGCGTTATATTTTTATCTGATAGATAAAACTTCATCAACTTTCCTTTTCTGAAAAAGGTTAAAAGTGTGTTGGTTATATTTTCTACTTTTTTCCCTGCTCTTGCTTTCTTTGGAAGTTGTTTAATTTTGTCAAATAAGTCCGGGTTTTCATCTCTTATTTTTTCTATTATTCTGTAATATTTAAGCTCACTCTCTTCAAAGTCTTCATCTGTTAAGAAATTTTTTGATGTTAATTTGTCAAAAAGCTCATAAGATTTTACAGACTCCCCTTCTGTTAGGATTGCAGCATCACCGCCAAGCAGGTTTAAGAAGGCTTCTACCTTAGAGCGGGCTATTTGCTTTAATTTTATCTGGTCTTCTACCTGGGCAGTTGGAAAGAAGTTATACACATAAATCTCATCAAACTTTGTATCTAACCTATTAACCCTTCCAACCCTTTGAATAATCTTCGTTGGATTCCATGGTATATCATAGTTTATAATGATGTTTGACCTGTGAAGGTTTACACCTTCTGACAGTACATCAGTTGTTACTAAAATTCTATAATCATCTTTCTTCACTCTTGACCTGTTGTCAAAGTTTTCAATGATTTTATCTCTAATCTCTTCAGAAGACCCGCCATGAAATAAAATAACTTTATTATCAAATATTTTGTTTAAGTTTTCTGTTAGGTATTCTGCAGTTTCTTTTGACTCTGTAAAAATAATTATCTTTTTGTCTTTTAAAATTGGGTTATTTTTCAATTCTTGGATTAAAATATCTAACTTAGGGTCTCTTTCTATATCCTGCCAAAGAGATTTTATCTGTTTTAAGATATTCAAATCTTTTTTTAGGTCCTCTATAAAGCTTTCTGTAAAATCATGTATATCATACTCTTCTGCTTTGCCTTCATTGAGTAATTTTTCAATCTCTTCATCGTTATCACTCTCTAAGAATTCTAAAATTTTGTCTGAAAATTTTTTGCTTATATAAACTTTTTCTTTTTGATTTATGGCATTTAGCATGCCTTCGTATGACTTTATAAATCTATCTAAGGTTTTATTGAAAGCATAAAAACTGCTTTCCAATCTTTTTACAAGAAGGACTTTCATAAAAGATGCCATATTTTTTTGAGATTGTTTTTCTAAGATATTTATTTGAGATTTTAAATAAAGTAAAGGTGTGTACCTTGCATAGGTTAAATGTTTGGCAACAAGTTCAACAGTCTTCATAAATGCGTTGTCTTCTTTTTCGTTTAACTGGTATAAAACTGGGATAGGGTCGTTTACCTGGGGAAACTTTAGATTGTTTTTTTCAAGGTCTTCTTTAAAGTAAGTTTCTATATCCTTTCTTGTTCTTCTTATCATTATGTACTTTAAAACTTTATCTCTTATCTCTCTTGCCACTTCTTTAGATTCTTCTACAAACTTTTCCGGGTCTTGGCTCTTTTTTGCTTTTTTTAGTCTATCTTCAAGCTTTTTAAAAAAGCTTTCTAAATCTAAAATGCCGGGTATTGTACTTTTTCTTGGATTTTGAAATAGCTTTATCTGTGCTAAAATATCTTTTGGTGAGTTGTTGTAAGGAGTTGCTGAAACAAGTATAACTCTTTTTCCTCTGCAGATTTCAGCTAATTTTTCGTATGTAATTGTAGATTCATTTCTAAATCTGTGCGATTCATCAATGATGATGTTTTTATACTCTCTAAACTCTATCTCTTCTAATGCCTCTTCAAGCTTTCCTATGGATATTGCTTTAAAAGGAACATGAAAATCTCTCAAAACGTTTTCCCAAGAACCCGGGTTGCTTCTGCTTAAAAGAGATGGTGGTGCTATAACCATAGTATTACCACCAAGCTGTGAAACTAACATAGCAGTCATATAGGTCTTTCCAAGACCTACGACATCAGAGATAAAAACGCCTCCATGCTCTTCTATTATTTTTTTTGCATTTAAAACAGCTTGTCTTTGGTATTCAAGATTTTTAAAATTTTCAGGTAAATAAGAATTATCTAAATTCTGAGTATTATCTAACTCTTCTTTAAAATACTCATACAAAAATTTTAGATACAACTCATAAGGAGTTATAGAATCGTTTATAAAGGTTTTGTTTTTTATGGTTTGGGCAAACTTTTCACTAACTTCTACTGATTTTTCCCAAAGCTCTTCAAACTTTTTCTTCGCATATTCGTAATCACTTCTATTTTTAAGCTCTACGTTAAACTCTAAATTTTCTACTAAACCTTTTTGTGTAAAATTACTTAAACCTGTAATAACTCTGCCAACATCCCGATCGCCTTCTTTAAAGGTCATTATGTATAATTTTGCGTGTAAATTTCTTTCAGGATATGCCCTGATTTCCAACTTTCCTGTTGATATCCACTCAACAAACTTTAAAATCCCTTCCTCTACTTCTTTTTTATCTTCAGAGTCTTCAAACTCTTTGATTATTTCTTCTTCTACTAACTCCTTAGCTTCTTGCTGAGATAGACCTCTTCTTTTTTCAATCAATTCAAATGTTTGTTTGGTAGTAGATATACCAATTAAAATTCTTATTTTTTCTGTATTTTCCAAAGATTTATAAATAGCATAAAAACCACTAACGTAGAAATAACCAACCAATACATCAAAAAATCTCGTATCTTTAATCAGAGCATTAAATCTATCTTTTAAAGTCTGTCCGTGTAGGTTAGTAATAAAAGTTAAGTCTGTGTTATTCATGGCTGAAGCGATATTATAAAATCTATTAGTTTTTTAAATCTCTCATTGGTGAAGTCTATAGTAGCATTTGACTCTGAAGTAAAGCATACATACATAAACTAAACCCTAAACTTCTGGAAATCTCTTACGATAGTCATTTAGAGATTGAAATCTGTAAGCTACCTGTAATATGGTCTCTTCATCAAACGGCTTTCCGATTATCTGCATTCCTACCGGCAGATTATCTTTAAATCCACATGGTATGCTTAATGCTGGAACGGTTGCCATGTTGGCTGATACTGTAAAGATATCTGATAAATACATCTGGATTGGGTCGTTTGATTTTTCTCCAATTTTAAACGCTACGTCCGGCGTTGTTGGAGTTATGATTACATCAACTTTTTCAAAAGCATTCATGTAGTCTTGGTAGATTAAAGTTCTAACCTTTTGAGCTTTTAAGTAATATGCATCGTAATATCCGGAGGATAATGCATAAGTTCCTATCATAATTCTTCTTTTTACTTCTGCACCAAAACCTTCATCTCTTGTTTTAGAATACATCTCCTCAAGATTTTTATATTCTTTTGCTCTGTATCCGTATCTAACACCGTCAAACCTTGCCAAGTTGGACGATGCTTCTGACGGAGCTATGATATAGTAAGTTTCTATCGCATACTTCGTATATGGTAAAGAAATCTCTTCAATTATCATTCCTTCTTTTTCAAGCTGTTTGACAGCGTTTAAGATTATCTCTTTTATTTGTGGGTTTAAATCTTCTGTGTAAAACTCTTTTGGAAGTCCTATTTTTAAACCTTTCACATCTTTGTTTAAGCTTTCTAAGTAGTTTGGAACCGGGATGCTTCTTGATGTAGAATCTTTTGGGTCTTTTCCGGCGATAACGTTCATTATCATTGCTACATCTTCAACCGTTCTTCCAAATGGTCCAATCTGGTCTAAGGATGATGCAAAGGCAACAAGTCCGTATCTTGATACTCTTCCATATGTAGGTTTAAGTCCTACAACTCCGCAAAATGCCGCAGGCTGTCTGATTGAACCACCTGTATCAGACCCAAGAGATGCGGGAGCCATTCCTGATGCAACAACAGCAGCAGACCCACCGGATGAGCCACCCGGAACTCTTTCTAAATCCCATGGGTTTCTTGTTGGGAAAAATGCTGAGTTTTCAGTTGAAGAACCCATTGCAAACTCATCTAAGTTAGTTTTTCCTGTGATTACATAACCTTGAGATTTCAATCTTTCAATAACGGTTGCATCATAAACAGGAACAAAGTTTTCAAGCATTTTTGATGAACATGTTGTTCTTATATCTTTTGTAGAAATGTTATCCTTTATTGCTATTGGCAGCCCAAAAAGGTCTGGAATGCTTTCAAGCTTTGTTAATTCTTGATCTCTTTTCTTTGCTTCTTCCAATGCTAAATCATCTAAAGCTGTTACGTAAGCTTTAATCTTTGGTTCTACTTGGTTTTTTCTTTCTATGAAAGCCTCAACGATTTCAGAAGGTTTAACTTCTTTTGATTTGACAAGGTCTGAAAGTTCTTTTAAAGATTTTTTCCATAATTCCATCATAACTCTCCTGCCTCTTCTTCTGATGCTGGTTTTTCTCTTACAGATAAATTATCAAAATACTCTTTATATCTTAAATCTGGCGTTGATTGGAAAGGTTCTTGTTCCTTTGCGTGCTGGATGCAAAGAGTTGTCCAAGGAACAGCTTCAAGCCTTTCTTCTTCAATTTCTTTTCCGCAAACTTCACATATTCCATAGGTTTTATTTTGTATTCTTTCAAGAGCATCATCTATAGCCTTTAATATCTCAATTTCTACATCTGACAACTGGGCTAAAATTTCTTCAGTAATGGCAATGTTGGCATACTCTTCCAAATCTCTTGGCTCAGCAGATTGTTCTGTTAATACTTTTTCTGTTTCTTCTTTTTTCAAATATCTTTCCAAAATTTGAGATCTTTTCTTTAAAAGTAATCTTCTGAATTTTTGAAGTTTATTTTTGTCCATGGTTTTACTCCTAAGTATTAATGATATAATAATTTTATCACACATAGAAAAACGGAGTTTTAATGGCAATAATTATTTACACCGGATTATTTATTCTTGGTTTTATAGCGGGTCTTGTTTATTTTTGGCATATGTGGAAAAGCATTGGCACATATGGAGCTAATAAATCAAAAATACTTTCAAGTATGATTTTCAGGGCACCTGTTGTAATAGGGGCTGCTTTACTTGGTTATGTGGTAGCAAAGTTTGAAGGGATTATCGCAGTTTTGATAGGTTTTACTACCTTTCAGATCATCTTTTTGATTAAAAAAGGAAGTCAGCTTAAAAAAGAGTTAGAGGAAGAAGCTTTAAAAGAGGAAAATCTTGAAAAGACTGATAGTAAAGATTAAAAGAAATATAGTTGATAAAATAACTAATATAGATGCTCCACTTATAAACTTTCTTGAAAACTTCGACAGGTTAATTCATCTGTTTTTAGCAATTGTTATAGTTTTTACTTCTCTTGCCATTTTTATGTGGTTTTTACATGATGCTTATGAGCTGTTTGAAAAAATAGCAATGTTTAAGAAAAATATAAGTTCAAGTGCTTTAAAACTTTTTGGTACTGCAATACTTTTATGGCCATTATCAGCATTACTAAGGGCCGAGATAAAATTACTAAAGGGAGAGCAAATATCGTTAAACATTTTTGTAGACACTGCGATTGCTTCAACTGTAAGGAGCTTTCTTGTATCTACTGAGGAGGGAAAATCATTAACTGAAACTTACTATTTAATTATTGCATTAATAGTGTTTGCAATAGTAAGATTAATAGTAGCTTATACAGAGAAAATTTCAGCATCTAATTCAAGAAATAAGGAACAGCAATGAATGAGTTTGAGTTTATAAAATTACTGGCTATTTTTATTTTAGGAGCATCTATCGGAAGTTTCCTAAATGTAGTTATATACAGACTGCCAAGGAATATGTCTATTGTTTATCCACCATCTACATGTCCTGTATGTAAAAATCAGATTAAATGGTACGACAACATTCCCATTATTTCTTATATAATTCTTAAAGGAAAATGTAGATTTTGTGCCACTAAAATAAGCATTAGATATCCTTTGGTAGAACTTATTACTGGACTGATGGCTGTTTTTACGTACTTAAAATTTGGCTTTACAGTAGATTTTATATTTATGTTTTATTTTGTTGCTTGTATGATCGCCTTATCTTTTATAGATTTAGAATTTAAAATCATTCCTGATGAGATTAACTTTTCAGGTTTATTTATGGGTTTTGTTTATGCCGGTTATAAAGCTTATGAAGTTAGAGATTTTCATCCGCTTACTGACGCTTTGATTGGAGCTGCTGTAGGGGCTGGGTTTTTATACGCTTTAGCTTTATTTTATCTTAAAGTTAGAAATATAGAAGCACTTGGATTTGGTGATGTAAAACTTCTTACATTCATAGGTAGTTATGTTGGCTGGTTTGGAGCTTTATTTACAATATTTTTTGGGTCTTTACTTGGTCTTCTTGGGTCTGTTTTTTTTATGAAGATGTATAAAACTGATGATTTATCAAAGTTAGAAATACCTTTTGGTCCATTTCTTGCTATAGCCGGGACTATCTATTTATTCTTTGGAGAATGGATTTACAATTTTTATTTTGGAGGGTAAATGTAGCATGAAGATAAAACATAAAGTTTGGATTGAAAAAGATGACGAAATCATCATGGGAATGGGAAGAGAAGCTTTACTTAGAGCCATTAAAGAAACAGGCTCTATTACTAAGGCTGCTGAAAAAGTTGGACTTAATTACACAAAAGCTATGTCTTATATCAAAGCTATGGAAGAAAGGTCTGGACAAAAGATTATTATAACGTTTAAAGGTGGAACAGAAAAAGGTGGAGCAAAGCTAACAGAATTTGGCGAAGGACTGTTAAAAGATTTTGAAAGAATCGTAAAAGAGTATGAAAAATTAAGAGAAAGGCTTCAAAAAGGATTAAAAAGAAGAAAATACTTAAGTATGATAGCATATCCAAAGAAAGAGGAAAATAAAGATGCTGAGTAATGAGCTTTTAGAAAGGCTAAACAACTATCCTACAAAAAGCGTTAACCTTGTAATTAAATGCGATCCGGAAAAGATGAACTTTATATCTATGGTAATGAATGGATATGACAGAATCTGTCTTCCAAGGACAAGATACGGCAAAGAAGGCATTTTAGACCTAATCACTTCTCCAGACTTTGTAGATGATTTATTTTTGATTTTAGAAGATTTAAAGCTAAACCATGACCCAAGCTTAGAAATCATAGGAGACCTTGGCGATAATTGGATTATAGCAGTAACTTAACCCAAGCTGCTACCTGATATAGACTAGAAAAAAGAAATCTACAAAAAGGAAGAGATAAAAACCTTAAAGGGGGTTTGTTTTAAAAATCCTTACGATTATTTTTCTTACAATATTTCAAAAATTGCCGATTCGGAGACTCAAGTGACCTATTATATAAAAGTAAGTATTATACGAACCATATTCATAATTTCTTAATAATTTCTTAATAACTTTTTACTATTCCTTAATAATTTCTTAATGTTAATATTTTAAAATTATCCCATCAATTACTTTAAGGAGGGATTTAGTATGAAGAGGCTGCTGCTAAACTTAGTAATTTTAGCATCGGTGTTGTTCATGTTGGCCTCATGTGGTTCTTCTGATAGCGGCAGTGGAACCCCAGCTCAAAAAAAGAAAGTGATATTGTTTGTATGGGATGGTCTTAGACCAGACGCTATAGACCCTACAAACACCCCTAATCTTTACAGCTTATCTCAAAAAGGTGTCTTCTTCAGCGATAACCACTCGACATATCCAACATTTACTATGATGAATGCGGGAAGCTTAGCCACAGGAGACTTTCCATACAAAACCGGTTTTTACGGAAACACGATTTGGAGTCCTGGTGCGAGCGGTACAAACTCTGCAGGGCAACCAGTAGACTATAATCAACCAGTATTCACAGAAGATTATAAAATACTTCAAGATTTAGACAAATACTACAACAATCAACTTTTATTAGTAAGTACAATGCTTCAAGCTGCCCAAAAAGCAGGCCTGAAGACAGCGGTAGTAGGTAAAACCGGTGCAGCTTTTCTATTTGATTACAAAAAAGGTGGCATAATTCTTGACGAAAAAATAGCTTACCCTCTTTCTTTTGCTCAAGAACTTCAAAATGCAGGTTATCCTCTTCCTAAATACACTCCATTTGCATATGATAATGGCGCTATAACACTTTCATCAAACAATGGAGATCCAACTGGTTTCCTACCAGTTAAACGTCTTAGCGACGGTGTTACTCCAGACCCAACAGACATGTCTGGTTCACCTTATTGTAAAGCCAACACTTATATGATGAATGTTTATCTTAATTATATTCTTCCAAATAAAAACCCAGATGTTAGTGTGATATGGTTTAGAGACCCAGATAGCACAGAGCATGCATACGGTGTAGGTGTCTATAACAACAAACTTGCTTTAAAATGTATGGATAGTTTATTAGGACAACTGCTGGATACTTTAAAACAAAAAGGTCTTGATAAAACAACAGATATTATAATCGTTTCAGACCATGGTCATAATACTGTATCAGGAGATCTTTCTCTTTTCCCTCTTAGAACAGTAAGCAACGGGCAAGTAGGTAGTATAGATAACGTAAACGGATATTCTGTTTCAGGAGATGTAAGGTTAGCAGATTTACTTAAAAGAGCTGGTTTTAGCCATGTATACGACGGACGTGGTTGTACGTATGACCCAGTATTATCTGGTATTAAAGCAGATGGTACACCTGTATATCCTACAAAAACTGACACTAATGGTAGCATATGCGGAACACCTGGACAAAAATATACAACAGCAAACTTTACAGTTCCAGCAGGTCCAGAAAATCTACCTCAAGATGCAATAGTTATCTCACCAAATGGAGGAAGTGAATATTTATACGTTCCTTCCAAAGACTTAAACATCATTAAACAAGTGGTTTCTTACTTGCAAAGTAGAGAAGAGTTTGGAGCAATCTTTGTAGATGATAAATATGGACCTATACCAGGTACATTTCCATTAAGCCTTGTAAAGCTTGAAAATACAGCTGGAAGAAACCCAGATATAATAGTTAGCTACAATTACGATGAAAACGCCGTCGTTCAAGGAATGAAAGGTATAGAATATGAAAGTATGTTTAACAATAGGGGAATGCATGGAAGTTTTAGCCCAATTGATGTGCATAACACTTTAATAGCTTACGGACCAGACTTTAAAAGTGGATTTGTAGACTATTTACCAACAGGTAATGTGGACGTAGCACCAACCATAGCATACATATTAGGCTTATCTTTACCAAACACAGATGGTAGAATACTTGCTGAAGCTATATTAAATCCACCTGGAGGAACAATTCCAAGCTCAGTTATCAGTAAATGTATAGACTCGGATAAAGTTAGCAATCTTAAGTTTATGCTACCAACAGACCCAGATGGAAAAGATATAGACACTTCAAAACAAGGCATATACTACGTAAAAATATGCACAAAAACACTCTCTTACCAAGGAAATACTTATACATATTTTGATTACGCAAAAGGAGTTAGACAGTGAGAAATGTATTTATTTATATAAAAGGGGTTGAGCTAAGGGCTCTGCCCTTTCTTCTGCTTATTTTTTATACAACGTTTTCTTTTGCAGGCTCAAAGGAAATAAGATGGGAAGATGTATTTAAAGATAGACCTGCATATAAGTATATATACTTTAAAGCTCAATACACTGACGAAAGAGGTTTTAAACATCAACTTGAGTATTGGCGAGAAGGAAGTGAAAAGTTAAAAAGGGTTACCGATGGAAGTCTAGAGTTATATATTCTTAAAAGTGGAAAAGACCGATTATACTATATAATAGACAAGAAAAAAGGTATATTAACTAAAGCAAGCAGACAAACTTTGTATCTAATAGGAGAATTTTCTTACAATTGGAACTCTCTTGCCAACAATCTACATAAACCAGAAGGGCAGTACAAGTTGAGAAAATTAAACTATAAAGAAGAGAAAATAGATATCTACAAATGCGAATGGTATATTTTAAGCTTTAAAAACAATACCCAAAAAATCTGCTGGTCTAAAACTTTATCTATACCATTAATCATAAAAGATAAGAACAACAGTATAGTCTGGAAAGTGGACTACATAAGCACAAAACCGTTTAATGAAAATGTATTTTATGTCAACAAAAAGGACTTATTGATAATAGATTTGGATGAAGAAGTTAATCCCCATGCTGACTAAAGCTATAGGAAAAGATATACCAAAGTTTAAAGCAATAATACCTTTTACAGGCTAGCAAATAAGTTCAGCCTTTTTGTCATTCTACAGCCGGCGAAGAGTCTCCTCATCTTTATTAAATTTCTTACTCAATGTATTAATCCAAAGTAATCTATACCTTTATCACGATTAAAAACCAATGTTTATACACATTCACCTACTTACCTGTGGATAAGTTGTGTATGGATTACTACTAATATAAGCAAACCTTGGACTGTTTACAAAAATCCACATCGTCACTCTGAAGTTAGTGAAGAATCTTTTCGATTGTATGGGAAATTCATGAAAGTTACCTCTGCTTAATTAACTTATTTAAAACAAAAGATTGTTCGGACTAAAGTCCTTAGGAAGACAAAGAAATTGAAAGAGCATGCCAACAGTTATTTATTTAGCGTTCTCAGAATGTAAATCCAAAGAATCCCATTTTAAATTCCGCATAAATCGCTAATTTTTCATCAAAGGTATATAATATTTTTAAATCAAACCGAAAGGAGATTTATCATTAGATTAGACAAATTTTTATCAAATCAAGGATTTGGTAGTAGAAGTCAAGTTCAAAAGCTTATAAAAAAAGGTTTTGTCAAAGTAAATGATGAGATTGTAAAAGACCCATCTTATCATATAGACCCAATTAATGATAAAGTCCAGCTTGAAGATGAAGAGATATCATATAAAGAAAATCATTATTTCATGTTGAATAAACCTGCCGGTTACATCACAGCAACAGAAGATGAAGAATATCCAACAGTTTTAGATTTATTCTCAGATTTACCAATAGCTTCTAAGCTCTTTCCGGTAGGAAGGCTTGATATAGATACAGAAGGACTTTTAATCCTAACAACAGATGGTCAATTTGGACACAGGCTTTCTCACCCAAAATGGAATATAGAAAAAGAATACTATGCAATCGTTGAAGGAGATACTTCTAACATTGATTTTTCTGAGTATGAAAACAAAGGAATATATCTAAAAAAAGAAAAATATCAAACAAAACCATTTAAAGTAAAAGTCTTAAACACTTCAAAAGATAAATCAGAAATTTTAATCACGCTTACAGAAGGCAAGTATCATCTTGTTAAAAGAATTATGCAGGAGCTTGGGCATCCTGTATTATACTTGAAAAGAATTAGAATTGGCAGTCTAAAACTTGATGAAGATTTGTTGCCCGGTGAATTTAGAGAGCTTACAGAAAAGGAAATAAAAGAGCTAAAAAAACTTATAAAAATGAATGATTAAAAAGATTTTTGCATTTTCACTTTTTGATTTTGGCGAAACTATCCTTGGAGCATTAGTATACTCAACATTTTTTCCTTTATACATCAGCCAGCATATTGACCCAAAGATTTACGCTGTTGTTTATGGAATGACTTTTTTAATCTCATTTCTGTTTGCATTACAGCTTGGGAAAATTGCAGACGAAAGAGCTAAAAGAAAACATTTTTTTATCTATTTTGTGATTCTTACAGCTATTTTTTGTTTATCCTTAGGCTTTACAACTACGCTACCTATCATTTCTTTAATTATTTTCTCTTTTATGTCTATATCACATCAACAAAGCTTTGTTTTTTATAACTCTCTACTTTTAAACTTTGAAAGCAAAGGCTTAGCATCAGGGTTAGGTGTATCTCTTGGTTATGTTGGTTCTGCCATAGCTTTAATATTCTTTGCTAAATCGTTAAATATTCCGGAAGTTTATTATTTTGTTGGGGTAATTTTTTTAATTTTTTCATTGCCGGCGGTTTTGTTTTTAGACAACCCAACTGTTAAGCAAGAATTTAAAATCAAAGAAATCTTAAAAGATAGAGCCTTTATGCTGACTATCTTAGCCATACTTAGTTTGACAGAAGTAGCAAACACTTTAATCTCAATGATGAGCATATACTTAAAAATTGTTTATGGCTTTGAAAATGTAGAAATATACAAAGTTATAGGATTTTCTGCTATTGGCGGAATTTTAGGTGGTGTATTTTGGGGCAAAGTCTCTGATTTAATCGGTCCAGGTAGAGTTTTTCCTCTCGGATTTTTTCTCTGGACATTACTTTTAATGATTTTACCTTTTACACCAAAACAATATGTTCTTTTAGCAGGATTTTTTGCTGGTTTTTCTTTGGCACATCTTTGGACTGTTTCAAGAGTTTATATAATACATAATTTTCCAAAGGAGCAAGTATCAACAAGAATGTCTTTTTTATCCCTTACTGAAAGAATAGCTTCAACCATTGGTTTATTTTTATGGTCTTTTTTCCTTTGGATTAGTAACGATGATTATAAACTTTCTGCCTTTTTGATGTCTTTTATTCCGTTATTTGGATTTTTTGTTTTTCTGTACTCTAAAAAGAAATATTATTCAACATAGATATCTCCCTTTGTAGGTAAAACATCTGAACAATAAGGACATGTAAAGATATGATGTCCGGGAAATGTCATTTTAACCTTTACCTCTTTAGTTTCTCCTTGTTTTATGTTTTCTACCATTATGTCGTATGGTGGAAGAATGTAAAAACAGTGTCCATAGTATTTTTGAGAGGTATCTTGACCAATGCCTTCATCAACGGCTGTGATTCTAAACAGTACAACTTGACCTTTTTTTAGCTTAATAACATTAGGCTGATAACCTTCTTTTGATACTTTTATATCAACAACAACTTCAGGTTTTTCTTCTGTTTTGGTAGTGCAGGATATAAATATAAAACTTATTAGAAAGACGAGGAGTATTTTTAAAAAGTTCATAGAAATTTATTATAACAAAATACACATTGGAGTGAGAAATTAGCGGTTTTTATAGAATTTAAAAAGAGATCCTTCGGCCTTACAGCCTCAGGATGTTCTATGTTAAATGTCAAGTACACAAATTTTCATCAAATGGTTTTCTATTCCTTAATACACCATATGCCTGCCTTAGTAACTTATGTGCTACAGCTACTAATGCTAATTTTTTAGC
>NZ_JAPYVU010000020.1 GCF_028276765.1 Sulfurihydrogenibium sp. | reverse complement strand
AGCTTTTATGTCTTTATCGGATTTACAAAGTCCGATAACTTATTCTTTAATAAAAGAAAATATTAGTAATCCTATGGACGAAATAAGATTGATGGCTTTTAGTATGATTTCCAAAATGGAAAAGCAATTAAACGATAAAATTCATGAACTTAATCTCAGGCTAAAAGATAATGATTTATCTGAAGAAGAAAAAGCTAAAATTTACTTTGAATTGGCTCAAGCTTACTGGGATTTTGTCTTTTTTCATATTGTAGATAAAGAGTTTGAAAATTTCGCAATAGAAAAAGCTTTATACTATGCAGAAGAAGGATTAAAGTTAAAAAAGGATTTTATTCCTTATTTTCTAATTGGAAGGATTTATTTAAGACTTAAAGATTATAAAAAAGCAAAAGAATATTTAGAATCGGCTTTTAATTTTAAAGAGTTTAGATATAAAGTCATTCCCTACCTTGCAGAATGCTATTTCTATGAAAGAAATTTTAAAAAGGTAAAAGAGCTTTTCTCTCAATTAGACCTATCATTAGACGTAAAAGTTAGCTTTTTGAAACAATTTTGGAGCATACAATGATAGAGCTTTTAAACCAAAATAAAAAAATTGATGTTTTGCTGATTGCAGAAGGAACATATCCATACATTAGAGGCGGGGTTTCTACATGGATCCATGATTTAATTACAGGCATTTCAGAGAAAAATTTTGGGGTTGTTTTTCTTGGAAGCAGGCCAGAAGATTACGAAAGAATAAAGTATAAACTTCCAGATAATTTAGTTTATTTATCTGTAGATTATCTTTTTAATTATGAAAGAACAATCATGCCCCATGAAAGAAATGCCAATAAAGAAAATTTTAGATACATAGAAACTCTGCATAAATGGTTTAAAGAAAATATAGATAAAAACGTTGACCTGCCAGAAAAAATCAAAAAACTTGAGTTTTATCTAAAAGAAGTAAAAGAAGAAGATTTTTTGTTTAGTAGAGAGGCTTGGAACTTTATAATTGATATGTACACAGAATATGCGGAAGAAACTCCTTTTATAGATTACTTTTGGACGATAAGGAACATTCATGCACCTATATGGGTTGTTGCTAAAATTGCTTCCCAGGTTCCGGATTGTGATATAGTACATAGTCCTTCGACAGGATACGCCGGATTTCTCGCATCGCTGATCTCTTATCATAAAAAAATTCCGTTTGTTCTTACTGAACATGGTATATATACAAGAGAAAGGAAAATAGACCTTTTGAATGTAGATTGGCTTGTAGATAAAAGATTATTCTTTCAAAGAGATTTAGGTGAGGTTGACCATATTCGTAACCTGTGGATTAGATTTTTTGAAAGCATTGGAAAATTTATCTATCATGCAAGTAAGATTATTATTTCTCTTTTCGATGATGCAAGAAAAATTCAAATATCCTACGGTGCAGACCCAGACAAGTGTATTGTAATCCCAAATGGTGTTGATGTTGAGGGCTATTCTCAAGCTTTGAAAAATAGACCTAAGGAAATCCCAAGGGTAATTACATTGCTTGGGAGGGTTGTTCCAATTAAAGATATAAAAACATTCATCAAGGCTATGAGAATAGTTGTAAATAGATTGCCCCAAGCTGAAGGTTGGATAGTTGGTCCAACTGATGAAGACCCTGAGTATTTTGAAGAATGTAAAAGATTGGTTGAAGTTTACAATCTTGAAAATAATGTAAAATTTCTTGGATTTCAAAATCCAAAGGATATTTTCCCAAAAACAGGAATACTGACTTTAACATCTATAAGTGAAGGTATGCCGCTGGTTATTCTGGAGGGTTTTGCTGCCGGTCTTCCGGCCGTTGCTACAGATGTTGGCTCTTGTAGGCAGCTTATATACGGCGGACTAAACGAAGAAGATATTAATATTGGTAAAGCCGGGGAAGTTGTTCCTATTGCAAATCCGGAAAAATTAGCTAATGCATACATAGAGCTTTTAACAGATGAAGAGAAATGGAATGCTTATCAAAAAAGTGCATTAACAAGAGTAAATAAATTTTACAGGAAAGAGCAATTTTTAGAAAATTATAGAAAGATTTATAAAGAGGTTTTAACATAATGGCCGGTATAAGCTTTGAACTAAGGAAGGTATTAAGAGAAAGAACACTTGGTTCAATAGTAAAAGCTTTTGGATATTCTGCTGTTTTAAGCGCTGGACCATATTTGATTTCTATTTTGACATTAGCATTATCTTTCTATGTTTTGAGACAATTTGTCTCTTCAGATAAAATTATAATTCAGTTTGGTGTAATAGTAACATACTTAACAGCTTTTAGTCTTATTTTAACTGGATTTTCTCAGCTTATGATAACAAGATTTCTTGCAGACAGAATTTTTGAGAAGAAATATGAAGTTGTTCTTCCAAATCTTATTGGGAATATGCTTTTGAACATGACTTTAGCTTTTATCATTTCTTTAATTTTTTCAGTTATCTTTTTTAAAGAGCAAGGTGCAGTTTTTATTATTTTGTATGTATTGATTTTTACGATAATGTGTGGGCTATGGATTGTAAATGTTGTATTAACCGGATTTAAAAGCTATAAATTTATTGTCTTTTCTTTTGCTACCGCGTATATTACTTTTTTCCTTTTAGCTTTATATATGGTAAGATACGATTTGGCAGGGTTGATGTTCTCGTTTTTTATCGGTCAGGCAGTGTTATTTTTCTTGCTTCTTGGGTATTTTATAAGAACTTATTATTCAGATAAGATAATATCTTTTGATTTTTTTGATAGGCATAAAATATATATATCTTTAATTTTTTCAGGATTTTTCTACAATCTTGGCATATGGATAGATAAATTTATATTTTGGTTTTATCCTGATACGAGCATCCAGATTTTAGGACCTATTAAAGCTTCTATTGTTTATGATATTCCGATGTTTTTAGCATATATAGCAATTGCTCCCGGTATGGCAGCATTTTTCCTGAAACTTGAGGCAGAGTTTGCGGATTACTATGATAGATATTACCGTGCAGTTAGAGAAGGGGCAACCTTAAATAAAATTTATCAATTTGGCAATGATATGATACTTTCAGCTCGTTCTGTTATCTTTGATACTTTGAGAATTCAAGGAATAGCATTTGTATTTTTTTTAATATTTGATACGCTTTTATTCAAAATATTTAAGCTTTCTCTTTTATACATACCACTTTTTCATGTTTTGATGGTTGGGACATACCTTCAGCTAATATTTATGACATTGCTTGCAATACTGAACTACTTTGACAGAAGAAGGGAAGCTCTTTACTTATCTATTCTTTTTGCTGTTTCTAACGCAGTATTTACATATATTTCTATTTTACTTGGACCTTACTTCTATGGATATGGCTATGTTCTATCTCTGTTTATTTCTGATCTGCTTGCTATAATTTTGTTAAGGAGATTTTTAGATGAGATACATTATCAGACTTTTATGCTTATTTAATATTTTATTTATATTTAGTCTATCTTATGGAAAAGATTTAAGCGTTGGATTTATATACAGAGAACCACCTGAAGAGGCATTCTACCTTTATGACTGGCTTGTGGTTGACCCGGATAACTTTTCTTTTGAAAAACTTAAAGAAAAATACTACATAAAAAATAAAAAATCAAAACTTTTTGCGTATGTATCCATAGGAGAAATAGAGCCTTACAGAAAGTATTATAAAGAAATAGATAAAAGCTGGATAGTGGGAGAAAATAAAGACTGGAAAACTTATATAGCAGATATAAGAAAAAAAGAGTATAGAGAATTTCTGATAAACAAAGTCTTAAAAAATCTTTCTCAATACGATGGATTTTTCTTTGATACCTTAGATAGCTATCAAATTGCATTAAAGCCAAATGAATATAAAGATTATGAAAATGCCTTGACTGAGTTTATCATTCAAGTGAAAAAAACATTCCCGGACAAAAAAATCATTCTAAACAGAGGTTTTGAAGTAGTTCCACAGGTAAAAGATTATATAGATGCAGTAGTTGCAGAAAGTCTATTCTATGGTCTTGATACCAAAACAATGAAGTATAAAAAAATGAAAGAAGAAGATACAAGATGGCTTTTAAACAAACTAAATGAGATTAAAAACCTTGGTGTCAAAGTTATCGTGATAGATTACGTAGACCCTAAAAATAAAAAATTACAAAAAGAAGTTGCTAAAAAAATATACGAAAATGGGTTTATCCCATATGTTACCGATAAAGACCTAAAAACTCTTGGAACAAGCATATATCAAATTATTCCAAGAAAAATTATGATTTTGTATAATTCTAAAGAATTTGATGCAGCATACGATGATTTACATAGAAATTTCCAAGCTTTCTTAGAGTATCTTGGATATGTTCCTGTTATGTATGATATCAATAAAGGGCTTCCAAAAGATTATATCGGAGATGAGTATGCCGGGATACTACTGAGGCAAACAGAATATTCGCCAGAGATGTTACAGTGGTTAAAAAAACAGATTTCAGATGGAATTAAAGTATTCTTTCTAAGCTACATCCCGTCAGATGAAGAATTTTTAAGCTTTCTTGGTCTAAAAATAGAAGGAAATACATCCATTTTTGATAAAGTTGATTTTGAGCCCATAAGTTATGATTACTTTGAGATAAAACCGGAAATCCAACCAATTCCAATAGCAACACCACAAAATAATTTCAAGCCTATTTTGAAAGCTAAAATAAACGGCAAAGAGTTTTATCCTTTTGCAATTACAGATTGGGGTGGATACGCCTTAGAAGGAACTTTTTTATCAGAATCTGGAAAGAATGCTCTTTTGATATTTAATCCGGTTGAGATTTTTAGAGACGTTTTTAAACCAGATTTTCCAGCACCGGATGTAACAACCGAGAACGGAAATAGAATCTTGACAGCACATATAGACGGAGATGCGTTTTTTGGTGTTGCTGACTTTGACCCACAAAAAAATTTAGGAGAGATAATCAGAGATGAAATATTAAAAAAATACAAAATTCCACATACTGTTTCTATAGTTGAAGGAGAAATTGCACCTTGGGGTTTGTATCCGGATAAAAGTAAAAAACTTGAGGAAATTGCAAGAAGCATATTTGCGTTAGAAAATGTAGAGATTGCAAGCCATTCATTTTCACATCCTTTTAAGTGGAGAAAGTTGTATGAATTAGAAAAACAAAACAAAGAAAGCAATGTAGAAGGCTATAGCTTGCCGATAAAAAATTATGAATTTAATTTAGAAAGAGAGATTATAGGTTCTATAGATTATATCAATAAAAACTTAGCTCCGAAGAATAAAAAGACAAAAGTTTTTTTGTGGACCGGCGACTGTGTCCCGCCAAAAGAAGCACTCCAACTAACATACAAGATTGGGGTTTACAACGTCAACGGAGGAGACACTTGGATAAACTATCAAGAGCCGTTCTATACACTAATTGGACCCATGGGGCTTAACAGAGATGAGTACTTTCAGGTATATGCACCTATACAAAATGAAAATGTATACACAAATCTTTGGAGAGATTATTATGGATACATAAAATCTATTTCAACCTTTAAACTTACAGACGAGAAATATAGATTTAAACCTATTTCTATATACTATCACTTTTACTCCGGGCAAAAAATAGCATCCTTAAACGCTTTAAAGGAAGTTTATGATTATGCTGTATCTCAAGAAATAAACCCTATGTTTTTATCAGAGTATGCCCAAAGAGTTTTAGAGTTTAGAAATACAGTCGTTGCAAAAGATCTGGAAGATAATTTTGTTATTAGAAATGAAGGAAATCTAAAGACTGTTAGATTTGATAAGGATGTAAAGATAGATATTTTTAAAAGTCAAAATGTGGTTGGTTATAGAAAAATTCATGATTCAATCTATGTTCATTTAACCAATGATGGAGATTCAAAAATTTTCTTTTCTAACGATGAGCCAGATTTTATGGTTATAAATTCTAATGGTCAGATAAAGTTTTACGAAAAAGATGGCAAGAGTATTAAAATTAAACTCGAAGGCTATATCCCATTAACCTTTAAAATTTTGAACAAAAACTGCAAGTTAAACATAACTCCAAATGATTATATCCTAAAAAAAGACATGGATTATTACAAGTTTAAATTCATGAAAGAGAAAGAAGCCTATGTGGAAGCCTACTGCGGTAGCTAAGTTTATAACCAATAGAGAAATTTTTGGCTTTATCTTAATTGTTTTATTTAATATGATATTAGTTTTTCCAAAAGGTAAATTAGAAAGACTTATATTTGAAGAAGATAGCAATATAACTTTGTCTAATATGTATCTTGAAAGTTTGGTAAAAGTTAATCCAGACCCAAGTTTAAAACTCCTAATTGCAGAAAGGTATATAAAAATAGGAGAAGAAAAAAAGGCGATTAGGCATTTAGACGATTTAGAAAAAAGTAATGATCCGGATATTCTTGGTAAAGCAAAGTTTTTAAGATATTCAATTTTAAAGCAAAAGTTCTTTTCAAAAAATGTATCTTTAGAAGAAAAAGAATATTTAAGACATCAAATGAAAGCAATTCTTGAAGAAAGCTATAAATCTATGATAGACGTAAAAGAACTTGAAAGAGAATATAAAGAAGCTTTATCAATGGAGTTTCAAGATTTGGCCTATAAAATATCAATAAAAATATTACGTATTAAACCAAAAGATATCCACTGGCTAAAGGAAAGCTATAAACTGGCCATAATGTTAAAAGATTATGAAAATGCTATTAGATTTTTACAAAAGCTTGTAATTTTAGACAAAGAAAATTCTTTTAACTATAATAAGGAAATTGTTAATGTTTATAAAGCAAGAAAAGATTTCTATGGCTTGTCCAATTACTTAGAATATTTATACAAAACCGATTCTGCAAACAAATACTATTGGGCTAAAGAATTACTAAATTTGTACAGCTATCAAAAGCAATATGGTAAAGCGATTAGTTTATTAGAGCAACTCTATGAAACCGACACCAAAAACAAAGACCTGTGGCTAAAACAATTGACAGACTTGTATCTATATCAAAAACAGTATGAAAAGGCTTTAAACATTTACTTAGCACAGCTTAACATGAAAAAAAATGCTTTAAAAAGAAGAGAATATTTCAAAAAGGCAGTTGAAATCGCTCTTTGGAGTAAGAATTTTGAGTTGGCAAAAAATATAATTTTTAAGCACTATAAAGAATTTTTGAATGATATAGAGATGATGAAGTTTGTATTAAAATCTTCCTTGGCAACGGGAGATCCAAAATTTGCATATAAAATAGCACTGGATATTAAACAGAGGGTTATATAATGATTTCCTTTAGAGAAACCTGAGTTTAAACACGGAAAATAATTTTAACCTGATTTCTTTTCAACGGCACAGAGGAGGTTAGAAATGACGTTTAATAAAGTTAAATTTATTGCTTTAATGGTAATAGGGATACTTTTGTTGTCTTCTTTTTCATATGCAAGCGAGGAATTCTATACTGTCCAAGTAGGAAGTTTTATAGATTTCGAAAACGCACAGAAACAGGTTGAAGCTTTAAAACAAAATCTGGATAAGGACAAACATAAATCTATTAGAATAGTGAAATACGAAAAATTTTATAGAGTACGTGTAGGTAAATTTAAGGACATACTCGATGCAAAGATTTTTTATCAAACTATTTCTTCCCTATTTCCAAATGCGATAATTCTAAAAGATTCTATAACTAATGAAGATGTTGTTGTAAAACATGATCAAGAAGGCTCTTACCCATCGGAAGTTAACAAAGAGCTGCCAAAACAAATCAAAATCGGCAAAGTTTATGATGAAGAGCTTTTAAAACTTCTTTTGATTACGTTCTTAGGAAATCAAGATTTAGAAAATGCTTATATAGTTGCAAAAAAAGGAGCTGAATTATTTCCTAACAATCCATATTGGTTAAAAAGCTTAGGACAGGTTGCAATCTGGACAAAGAGACCTGCAGAAGGTATAGAAGCCTACTTAAAGCTATATCAAATAACTAAGAATGAAAACACAAAAAGAGAACTGTTTAACCTTGCTTTAGCAACAAATAGGTTTGATATAGCAACAAATTTGGTAGAAAAGGATGCGTTAAGTGGCAAATTTAACGATTTAAAAACTTTGCTTTATATCTATCAACAAGCTGGAGAAGTAAAAAAGCTTACAGAAATTTTAGAAACTATGTATGAAAAGGATAAAAACATAGATATATTAAGAAACTTAACAATGATCCTTTATAATTATGGAGATTTAGACAAAGCCTCAAAATATGGTGAAATTCTATATAATAGACAAGATAAAAACTATAGAGATGTTTTACTTTATTCAAACATACTGTATGCAAAAAAAGATTTAAAAAAATCCTTAGAAGTTTTAAAATCATACCTTCCTAATATAACTGTTAGTAAAGACATAGAAGAAGATAGATTAGAGTATCTTTACACGCTATCAGACTTGGCTTGGGCTTTAAGAAATTTTGATACATCAATCAATATTGCTGCCCAGCTTGATAAGATTGGCAAGGGAAGGCTTGCAGAATATATTAGGCTGTATACATACTTTTATTATAAAAAAGAATATAAACTATCCGCCGATTATGCTTTAAAGGGCTATGAAAAATATAAAGATTCTTATTTGTTATCCGGCTATATAGAAAGTTTATACCTGACTAATGACTATCAAAAAATAGTTGAATTTATAGAAAGCAATAAAATTGATTATAACTCTTCTGCTTTGATACTATCTAGATACATAAGCAGTTTATTAAAGTTAAATCAAACACAAAAAGCGTTAAATATTGCAAAAAATGTATTGGATAAAAAGTTTGACTCTCAAATCATTTCTGAGCTAATTTTTGCTTCAATAGAGTCTTCTAATCAAAATCTTGCTAAGTATATAGCAAATAATTATAAAAAATATGAGACATTAGTTCCAAAATCTTTCACATTTTTATATCTCTTTTTAGAAAACACAAAAAAAGCTCTTGAATTGTCTTATAATCAGCTTAAAAATAGCAAATCTATCTCTGATAAGTTGCTTTACGCAGATATACTTTACACATATGGTAGATTTGAAGAAAGCGAGAAAATAAAGTATGAAGTATTTAAAGAGCTTAAAGATAAGCAAAGTCTATCATCAGAAGATGCCTACGATTTTTTGAGAGTAGCTGATGAGTATTTATCTTCAATGCAATATTTAGAACTGCTTGAAAAGTATAAAAATAACATTTCATTAGAATCTTATAATGACCTTTATTTTTCTCATCTTCTTAAAACAGACCATCATCCAAAGCTAGAGTATTTAATGAAAAGGCATAGCTACAACTTACGCCCATGGATGCAGTTAAATTTAGCTTTATGGGCAAATGATAAGTATTGGCAATACAATCTTCTTGAAAAATTTGCTAACATCCTGCCTATTAGAGATAGAGTAACTGCATTTACCGAGACTGGTCAAATTGATAAAGCTATGTATTATGGATATAAAGGACTGGATGAAAACCCAGAAGATTATTTATTATACAAACAACAAAGAGATTTAATCACAACTTATAGGCCAAAAGTTGAAATATTAACAAACTATACAGATAGAGCCGGCGTTAAAGACATCTCTAAAGATATATTTATGCAAGCTAAACCAAAAGAAGGCTTATATATGTTTGTTAGGTATAAAGGTTCAAATCCGTTTAGTGTTGATAGTCTAAAAATGATTAACGTTCCTGATAGAAGTGATATCTCAATTGGTTTTAAAAAGGTGTTTGATGGCGGAGAGATAAGCTTTATCGTAGGTTCGTTGAAAACTCTTTCATCAAACTTGTATTTAGATATTCAATTTAGAAGATACATAAAAAATAAAACTTATTTTGGTGGAGAGCTTGGTAAAAATATACCAGCTGATGACACATTATTTTTATATTACGGTGGAATGAAAGATATGTTAAGTTTCAACTTTTCTCACAGTTTTAATAATAGAACTGGCTTTTATATAAATCCATCTTACGATATCTATCACTCCTCTGATGGAAAAAAAATAGGAACCTCTTTTAATTTGTATGATGAGATTTATTACAAGCTCAGAGTTGGTTATCCTGATTATACGTTTAGACTTTATTCATCGCACGGTAAGTATAATGAAAAAGATGGATATAAAGGAAACATTGAAAAACTGTCTCCATATCAAAATACTAGATTTCTACCACAATCTTTTAATTTAATTGGAATTGGATTTTCTTTTGGATATGATAATGATACAAATTACGTAAGAGTTTGGAGACCATTTTTCAGTGCTGATATAACGTATAATGATATTACAGGTTTAGGATATGGATTTTCTGGTGGAGTAGGCGGTGGTTTATTTAGACAGGATAATTTAAGCTTAGGATTTAGATATATCCAAGGATTTAAAGGTACAGCAGATAAGTATTTCAATAGCTACTTAAGATATATTTTATTTTACTAATTAATACCTTGGGGGGGTGTGTATAAGTCATACCGGTTTGGGAAAATTCCGATTTTCTTGAATTCATAATATCACAAAAGTATTGTAAAGGTGATTTTTTGTTTAAATTATAATGAAGTTTTTTTGTGTTATACCGTAGCATATATTGCAACATCTTTAATTTTGATATATATAATGATTTTTAGAGATACAGGATGTTATTTATATATGGTAGATTTTGATACACCAAAAGCTTCAACTGCAAGTTTTACTACAGTGTTTTAAAGCAAATTCTACAACTTGTAATCTAAAGATTATTTCTGGATGTCTTTGCATAACATCATCTAATTCTTTTACTTGTTTTAAAAGCTTTCTTTCAAGTTTATTAATTCTCTGAATGTAGGTAGATGTTCCTACTTTCTTTCTCATCTTTATCCTCCGATTTTCATGATTTTAAATTCTTATATAATATTTTCCCATGTTTCTTTTAGCTTGTACAGCCGAAGGCTTCATATGTTATAATGAAATTAAAATATTTATCGGAGTTTTAATGAGTTTAAAAGACCATATTGCACTATTTTTAGCCACTTCATTTTACTTGGGTAAATTTCCCATCGCACCCGGAACGGTTGGAACACTGGGAGCGATACCGTTTTTTTATTTATACTGGGACAAAGGGCTTTTAGCTCAAATCTCTATCACTTTATCTGTGTTTTTTATTGGCATCTGGGCATCTTATGAAGTAAGTCAAAAGTATAATGATAAAGACCCGTCTTTTGTAAGCATTGATGAGATAGCCGGCTATATGGTAACTATGCTTGGAATCAATACAGCAAACATACCTTTAAATCAAGCTCTGATGTATTTCTTACTTGGCTTTGTTATTTTTAGAATAGTAGATATTCTTAAGCCACCACCAATTAAAACCTTAGAAAAATACCCAATGGGAATTGGCATTATGGCTGATGATATTTTAGCCGGTGTTTACAGCTGGATAATCTTACACGCATTGATATACTTCTTTAAATTTTAAAACAGGGGTAAGAAATGATTACATACAAAGATGCTGGCGTAGACATAGAAAAGGCTGATAAGTTTGTAGAAGAGATTAAAGGTTTTGTTCAAAAAACATTCACGAAAAATGTAATCACACCAATCGGGGGCTTTGCATCTGCATACTTACTTGAAATAAGTAAATATAAAAATCCTGTTATCACATCTTCAACTGATGGGGTAGGGACAAAATTAAAAATAGCTCAACAGCTTAATAAACATGACACAATCGGCATTGACCTTGTGGCTATGTGTGTTAACGATTTAGTAACAACTACATCAAAACCTTTATTCTTTCTGGATTATTTTGCAACCGGTAAATTAAAGCCTGAAACAGCGGTAGAAGTTATAAAAGGTATAGCAAAAGGCTGTGAACTGGCTGAATGTAGCTTGGTAGGCGGTGAAACTGCTGAAATGCCCGGCATGTACAAAGATGATGAGTATGACTTGGCGGGTTTTGCCGTTGGTATTGTAGAAAAAGAAAAAATGCTTGATGGTAGCAAAACAGAAAAAGGAAATATACTTATAGGCATTGCATCCTCAGGGGTTCATAGTAATGGCTATTCCTTAGTTAGAAAGATTATAGAAGTAAAAGGATATTCTTATAAAGATTATTTCCAAGAATTTGGAAAAACGTTGGGGGAAGAGCTATTAACTCCAACAAAAATTTATGTTAAAACAATCTTAACCTTGGCTGAAAGAATAGATATAAAATCCATAGCACACATTACAGGCGGTGGAATACCGGGAAATCTTATAAGAGTAATTAGACCGGGTTTAAAAGCTGTTATAGAAGAAGGCTCATGGGAAGTTTTACCAATCTTCAAATGGATTGAGAAAGAAGGACACGTTCCAAAGGAAGATATGTATAAAACATTCAACATGGGTATAGGAATGATTTTAGCAATTGATAAAAAGGATGAAAAAGAAGCTATTCAATTGCTCGAAGATT
The DNA here is from genome assembly GCF_028276765.1 of Sulfurihydrogenibium sp. NCBI lineage: Bacteria > Pseudomonadati > Aquificota > Aquificia > Aquificales > Hydrogenothermaceae > Sulfurihydrogenibium > Sulfurihydrogenibium sp. The sequence continues at coordinate 19,353 of NZ_JAPYVU010000020.1, read as the reverse complement.
TAGGAGAAAAACCTTATATAATTGGCTATTTAGAAGAAGGTGAAAGAAGTGTTAACATTATTTGATGGAAGGTGTAAATGTCAAAAAATTTAGTAGTTCTTATATCCGGAAGAGGAAGCAATCTAAAAGCCATTTTAGAAGCTATAAAATCCGGGAAGATAAATGCTAAGGTATCTTTAGTTTTGTCAAACAAAAAGGATGCAAAAGGGCTTGAAATAGCAAAAGAGTATGGCATAAAAGCAAAATTTATAGACCCATCATTTTTCGAAACAAGAAGGGGATATGACATATACATAGCAGAACTGATTAAAAAAGAAAATCCAGACTTTGTGGTTTTGGCTGGATATATGAGAATCTTGTCAGATGAGTTTATAGATGCTTTTGAAGGTAGAATTGTAAACATACACCCTTCTTTAGTACCAGCTTTTCAAGGTAAAAACGCACAAAAGCAAGCCTTAGATTATGGTTCTTTGATAACCGGATGTTCTGTTCATTTTGTAACTAAGGAACTTGACAATGGACCTGTAATAGTTCAAGCAGCGGTTCCGGTTTTGCCGGATGACACAGAAGAGAGTTTATCCAATAGAATTTTAGAGTATGAGCATAAGATTTATCCACAGGCTATTAAATGGTTAGTTGAAGATAGAGTGGTGGTAAGTGGTAGAAAAGTAATTGTAAAAGATGCAAAATATGGCACTTTACCGGTAAATCCATCTCTTGAAGATTTTTAAAAAAAGAGTATAATATTGGTTAATGTTTATTAACCAGGAGGTTATAAAAAATGCAAGCAACTATGGAAAAAACAAGCTGTCCGCAACCAAGCTACTTTGAGAAAAATAAGTTTACAATTTTAAGAAACATTGCATATCTGACTGTTATATTTTTATTGATTATTATTCCTATCTTCAAGATAGCAAAAATAGATATTGCAAGAAATGAAGCTTATATTTTTGGAAATCCTGTGACAGTAGCCGAAGGTTTAGCACCGGTTATCTTTGCAATTGGTATATTTGCAATTCTTGTGATTATTTTAAATCTTATTCTTGGAAGAGTATTTTGTGGGTGGATTTGCCCCGGTGGATGGTTTGCTGAAGTTCAAGAAAAAATAAGAAGAATGACCTGGACTCCAAAATCTCCAACAACAAGTAAAATCTTTTATATTGTATTTACTCTTATAACATCTGTTTTATTCTCTTTGCTTTTCTTAAACTGGGTCACAGATTTAAGAGTCTTTTTCTACAAAACAAACCCTGCATTTATTCCTATGTGGATTGTTTTTCTTGGAATGACTGGAATGTTTTATTTTGAACTTTTCATCGGTAAAAGATGGTGCAGGGTTTTCTGTCCGACAGGAATTTACCAAAAGATTACTCCATATCACCATTTATATAAACCTACGTTAGTTAATGTAGATGCTTGTACAGACTGTAGAGAATGCGTTAAAAACTGCCCTATGGCATTAGACCCAAGAAGAATGGCTTACATTCAAGACTTTTATAAAGGAATTGCAGCTTGTATAGAATGTTATAATTGTATAGATTCTTGCACAAAAGCTCAATCTGAAAAATGCCTGCCTGTAGCAATGGGCATTGTGAAAGAATTACCTCCAAGAGACCCAGATTTTATATCTGGAAAATCTCTGAATAAGCATTAATTTTATATTACCCCTCCTCCCCTCCCAAACCCCCTCATTGACCCTCCGCGATGGAGGGTCCTTTTTATTTAAAGTGATAACAGATTTGATATCAGAAGTTTAAGAATGGTATAACAAAAAGCTTGAGCTTAAAGATGAGCTTGCTAAGGAATTGACTACCAAAGCTGATTTGGAAATATTAAAAACAGAATTATAGGCTAAGATAGAAATAAGCCATAAAGAGCTTGAAGCTAAAATTGAGAAAGAAATTCTAAAGATAGATAGAAAGTTAACAATTATGTTTATTACCTTAACTTTTTTAATCATCTTCATAAACAAAGATGCGATAGAGTTAATAATCAAACTTTTACCATTTGCGAAATAATCTAATCTCTAAGCTTTATGAAAAACTCTTTTAAAAGTTTACTACATCTTTCATCCGGAATGTATTCATACTCAACGTTAAATGGAAGTTTTTTATCGTCAAAAACTGTGTATTTGCTTAAAACCGCACCGCCTTTTTCATCCTTTGCACAAAAGACAACCTTTTTAATCCTTGCTTGCATTACTGCACCAGCACACATTAGACAAGGTTCAAGAGTTGTATATAATACTACATCATCTAAACGCCAAGTTTTAAGTTTTTTGCAGGCTTTTTCTATTGCTAAGATTTCTGCATGATACAATGCATTATTTTTTGAAATTCTTTGATTATGGGCTTTTGAAATTATTTTTCCGTCTTTTACTATGATGGCACCGACCGGAACTTCGTTTTTCTTTAATGCTTTTTCTGCTTCTTTTACTGCTTGGTCTATAAATTTTTTATGATAGTTCATAAATCAAAGATTGTTTTAGATTTGATTTTATCTCTGCTAAATTTTTTAGTGCTTTTGGAATGTAATCTATAATGTCTGTTGCTTTTAAACTTTCTTCTCCAACGTCTTTAACTGCCAAATCTCCTGCATAGCCGTGTAAGTATACGGCAAGCTTTAAAGCATCTTCCGAATTAAGTCTGTTTATCAATGCTCCAATCATTCCGGCTAAAACATCTCCGCTTCCGGCTGTTGCCATTCCAGGATTTCCTTTATTACTGTAATAAATCTTACCATCCGGTGTAAAAATAACCATTCTATGGAATTTTAAAACTACATAGCTTTTTGTATTAATCGCAAACTCTTTTGCTATTTCTTCATAGTTTTCTAATATTTCTTTAACTGATAATCCTGTTATTCTTGAAAACTCTCCTAAATGTGGTGTAAGTACAGTAATGTTGTTTCTATTTGAAAGCTTTTCTTTAAAATTTTCTATATTAGCAAGGTTGTTTATTCCATCAGCATCAATGATTAAAGGTTTATCAATGGTTAAGATTTTTTCTATAATCTCTTGGTTTGTTTTAGATATACCCATTCCCATTCCAACAACAACCGAAGAAAATTTACCATTCTGGATGATTTCTAAAATCTTTTCTGGATTTTCGCCAAACATTCCATTTTCAGACCTAACCGGAATACTCATCTCTTCAATTAGATTTGTTTCTAACACTTGATTTATACAATCTGGAACTATTGCAGTAGTAAGACCGCTTCCTGATTTTGTAGCAGACCTACACGCCATTATGACAGCCCCTGATTTTCCAACGCTACCGCCAACAACCAACACATGACCAAAGGTGTATTTATGACCTGTTTTTTCTCTAACCGGCAAAGTAAGATTTTTCGGTGTGATAAGATATCTTTCAACTTCTGCATATACAGGATTTAAGCTAATATCTGCAACATACACTTTTCCGCAGTACTGCAATGCCGGATATAAGACATGACAGATTTTTGGATAACCAAAGGTTACTGTTATATCTGCCTTTACAACTTCTCCTTCAACGTTGCCAGTATCAGCACTAAGACCCGATGGTATATCAATACTTACAACAGGCTTTTTACTTTGATTTATCAGTTTTATAACATTTTCTCGATAAGATTTTACAGGCGGCTTAAAACCTGTTCCAAAAATACCGTCAACGATTAAATCAGTTTGAATAAGATTTTTTTCTAATATATCAAGATTTTTATCTGTAATAAACTGATATGTAAATCCAAAGTTTTTGAAGATTTCAAGATTTTTTAGATTATCAGTGGAAAGTTTGCTTTCATTTTCTGCCAAAATAAATAAATATACTTCTTTGCCAAGCTTTGCTAAGTACCTTGCTACAACTACCGCATCACCGCCATTATTTCCACTACCTGCTACTACTGTTATTTTTTCTGAATTTGGATAATGCTGTAAAATTATTTGGACGGCAGACCGTCCGGCACTTTCCATAAGCACCAAAGACGGTATGCCGGTTATATCAATAGTTCGTTTGTCAGTGTTGGCTATCTCAAAAGATTTTAAGATTTTCATTTTTTAGCAAGTTCAATTACTTTATTGACAAGTTTTTCTATCCCTTCTGCAACGTCTTTTATTGTCTTTCCAAGCATGTATGCAGGAGTAGTTACGATTTTGTTTTCCTCGTCTACCACCATCTCGTTAACCGGACAAGCCAAATGCCTTGCACCCATGTCTTCTATTGTTTTAGCTACATCAATATCTGTTCCGATTGTTACAGTTGGTTTAGCTTCTCTTAATGCTGCCGCTACTATAACAGGAGATATACAGATGGCACCTATTGGCTTTCCAGCTTTAAACATATCAACAAGAAGTCTTTTAACTTCCGGAATTAAATCGGCTTCAGCACCTTTTTCTAAGAAGTTAGAAAAGTTTTTAGCTACACCATATCCACCGGGCATAATCAAAGCGTCAATATCTTCGGCTTTTACGTCATTTATATCTTTTATGTTTCCTCTTGCGATTCTCGCAGCTTCAACAAGAACGTTTCTTTCTTCATTCATTGGCTCGCCTGTAAGATGATTGATTACATCCTTTTGTTTGATATTTGGAGCCATGATTACAGTCTCTACCCCAGCTTTATCAAGAAAGTATAATGTTAAAGTTGCCTCATGGATTTCTGCACCGTCAAACACTCCGCAACCTGCCAACAAAACACCAACTTTCATAATCAAACAACCTCCCAATTTTTTTTAAAATTGTTTCTTTAAATAATATTATATCTTTTTTTGATACGTCGGGTGAGAAATTTAATAAAAATCATGAGATTGAGACTCTTTGCCGGCTGCATAATGACAAATAAGACAATCGTTAACATATTTTCAATTTCTCTGTCGTCCTGAGGACTTTAGCCCGAAGGATCTCATTTTTAATTTATAATTTTTAATTTATAAAAACTGCTAATTTCTCACCCAAGGTATTATTTTTTCTCCTTTTTATAGTAATCTTTGACATTCTACTTTCATACATTTGTTTGCAACTACGTTAAAACCTTTTTCTATAAGCATTTTTGCTACTTCTTCATTATAGGTTTGAGGCTGAAACCAAAATGTTTTAAAGCCTTTCTTTATAGCCTCTTCTGCTGTATATCCAACATCTGCCGGTCTTCTAAAAACATCTACAATATCAATCTCATCGGGAATATCTAATATAGATTTATAAACCTTTTCACCAAGTATTATCTGACCTTCATATTTTGGATTTACTAAATAAATTTTAAATCCGTAGGATTTCACAACTTCTGTCACAAAATAGCTTGGCTTATGTGGTTCTGGCGAAATACCAATTACCGCGACTGTTTTACTTGATTTTAAAACATTTCTTATCTCTTCGTCGGTTGTCAACAATGGCATAGTTTATACCTCTACTGCTGTATTATCTTCTCTTTCTTTTCCTATTTCTGTCAGGTTTGCTGTAATTATAGTGTTTACAGGTTTTTCCGTCTTTATTTTTGCATAAATGTAATTTCCTGTAACTGCTATCTTATAGCCATCTTTTTCAGAGATAATTAAAAATTCTAAATCTTTGTTTATAAATCTCTTTCTAAATTCGTAGTTTTTCTGATAGCTTATTTCTCTGAGTATTTTTGTCCTTTCTTTTTTTTCTTCCGGATGGACTTTATCTCCAAATTTTACAGCTGTTGTTCCATCTCTCTGTGAATATGTAAACACATGTATGTATGCAAAAGGAATATCATTTATTGTCTTTACAGTGTTTAAAAATGCCGTTTTATCTTCTGTTGGAAATCCTGTTATTATATCCGTTCCAATTGCGGTTTCTGGTCTTTTTGATAATATCTTATCTACTTTTTCTATATACTCTTTTACTGTATAGTTTCTTTTCATATCTCTTAAAACTTTGTCATCTGCTGATTGGATGGATAGATGAAAGTGTGGTGCTACTTTTTCTTCCGATGTTAAAAAGTCTATGAGTTTATCATCAAGCTCATTTATTCCCATAGATGAAAGTCTAATTCTGTATAGATTTTCTATCTTGACAAGATTTTTTAAAAGGTCATAAAGCGTTCCTTGTTTATGGTCATATCCATATTGAGACAGCTGAGTTCCTGTTAGAACAATTTCTTTAAATCCTTTATCTACTAATATTTTAACTTGATTTACTATTTCATCTATTTTTGCACTTCTTACTTTTCCTCTTGCAAATGGAATGATGCAAAAACTACAAAAGCTATTACAACCTTCCTGAACTTTGATTATAGGTCTTGCTCCTTCAAAAAAGGTGCTGATTTGAAAGGTTTTAAACTGATTTTCTCTAAATATGTTTTCTATAAAAACTTTGTTTTCAAATTTTTCATTTATATAATTTTCCACTATCTCAAAAACAGCTGTTTTATGAGAATTGCCTATAACTAAATCTATCTCTTCCATTTTTGCAAGCTCTTCTGGAGATACCTGGGCATAACAACCGGTAGCAACTACAACTGCGTTAGGATTTCTTCTTTTTGCCTGTCTTATAGTTTTTCTTGAAGTTCTATCTGCATCGTTCGTGACAGTGCATGTATTTATCACATATATATCTGCTACATCTTCAAAGTCTGTAATACTGTAGCCTTTCACCTGAAATTGCTCTTGTAATGCAGATGTCTCAAATTGATTCATTCTACAGCCAAGAGTTGCAAAAGCTACTTTCAAGCCTTTATTTTCCAATTTCATCTACTGCCTTTTCTAAATCTCCATGTTTTAGTATTTCAATTAGTTTATGTTCATCAAATTCTTTTGTCAATCTTTCACCTGTTTTTAGGTCAAAGATATAAAAGATCTCGTTTCCATAGCTTCCAACGAAGTAGGTTCCTCTTCCAATTATAACACCTGCAATGACTGATGATTTAAAATCTTCTGTAAGCTTTTCCCCTGTCTCTACATGATAGATTGCATATTTGCCGTTTTTCTTACCCCAAAAATATTTACTTTCTCCTGTCAAAGCTCCTCTATCTCTTATCTTTTCAAAATCATCTGTCTTTTGACCTTCTAATGTGTATAGAGCTTCCATTCCATCTTTTAAAGCCAAATAATAAGGAGACTGGTTTTTAATAATTCCTTTTGTGTATATCCAATCAAAACTATCTGACACTGGATTTAAAGCTTTGTTAAATATCTGCCATTTAAGATTTTTTAAATGTTTAAGATAGTCTGGTTTGTCTTTGACTATTTCTTTTGATGCAACAAAAAAATCAGATTCACCTTTTGCCAATCCTTCTTTAAAAACGTATCCAAATTTAACATCCGGATTTGTATCAAAGTAAAAATAAAGCTCTGTTTCTATAAGCTTCAAACAAAAACCTCCATTATAGAATATTTTATTATTTTAAAGAAACTATGAATTTATTTTTATGTTTTTTAGCATAAGGGTGGTAGAGTCTACTCTAAAGTTTTTGTAAGCTTACCTCAGGAAATTGACACGAAAAAGTAAGCTCACAAGAATTATGGACAACTCTTATAAAAATCTTGAATTTAGGCACAACTTTAGAGATAATATTGATAAGTAGGAGTTATCTGCGCAACAATAAACACGCGAGGATTTAGTGATGCAGGAAAATTCTAAAAAAGAGCGCACATTTTTAGTTTTAAGAAAGATGGTAGATTTAGGTTACATACCTATTGAAAATGTAAGAGGAAATCCAGATATAAATCCAAAAAAATCCTTTACAGAAGTTCTTATAGCTTTAATAAAAAAAGGGAAGGCTGACGAAAATAAAGTAAAAGAATTTTTTGTAAAAGCATCTATTAAGCCCTTTGACCCTAAAATACATAAAGTTAATCTCACTAAAGAAATTTTAGAGAAATTTCCTACATCTTTAATAGAAAAAAAATACATTGTTCCGTTTGAATATTCAGAAGGAGTGTTAAAAGTAGCTGTATTAGACCCAACAGACAGAGAGACTTTAAATCAAATTAAATTTTCAATGAATATTAGAGCTTTAGAAACGTATGTGGCTACTCTTTCAGAAATAGAAGAGCTTAAAAAGGCAGTTACCCCCTTACTTCCTGCCAAAAAACTCTTGGACGAAGTGGAGTTAAACGTTGATGTGCAAACCGAAGAAGAAGAAGGACCAAAAGAATTATCTTTAGAAGATTTATCAAAAGAAGCACAAGATAGTCCAGTTATAAAAGCTGTAAATGCGATCATCGCTGATGCTATAAACTTGGGTGCATCGGATATTCATATAGAACCTATGGAAAAAGAGTTGAAAATCAGGTTTAGAGTTGATGGTATATTGAGAACTTATAAAATTTGGCCTGGTCATATTAAAGATCCAATTGCTGCAAGGATAAAAATAATGTCTTATTTAGATATTTCAGAAAAAAGACTCCCGCAAGATGGTAGGATTAGAATTACCGTAGGTGGCAATAAATACGATTTAAGGGTTTCTACTCTTCCAACAGTTTATGGAGAAAAAATTGTTATGCGTATTCAAGATGCAGGGAGTTATTTAAATGTAAAACTTGAAAATTTAGGATTTGAAGAAGATGACCTTAAGATTGTAAGAGAAGCCATATACTCTCCATGGGGTATGGTTCTTGTTACAGGTCCAACAGGTTCTGGTAAAACTACTACTTTATACTCTGCCCTGATGGAAAGAAACACAGATGATGTTAACATAATGACAGCAGAAGACCCTGTTGAGGTATCAATTCCGGGTATTAACCAAGTTCATGTAAAAGAAGAGATAGGGCTTACTTTTGCGACAACCCTAAGAGCATTTTTAAGACAAGACCCGGATATAATTTTAGTTGGTGAGATAAGAGATAGAGAAACTGCCGAAATAGCAGTAAAGGCAGCATTGACAGGACACTTAGTATTTTCTACTCTACATACAAACGATGCTCCATCAACTATAACAAGATTAGTGGATATTGGGGTTGACAGATTTTTAGTTTCCACAGCAGTCCATACAATAATCGCTCAAAGGCTTATAAGAAAATTATGCAATAATTGTAAACAGCCTGCAGAGTTTCCTCCTGAAGTTTTAAAAACTTTTGGATTTTCAGATGAGGATATACAAACAGGGCAATTTTTTGTCCATAATCCAAAAGGTTGTGATAAATGTAATAGGACAGGATATAAAGGAAGAACGGCAGTTCATGAAATTTTAAGATTGGACGAAAACATAAGAAAGGCTATAAATGAAGGAAAATCGGCAGATGAAATAAGAGAGATAGCAATCAAAGCAGGTATGAGAACTCTCTACAAAGATGGATTGATAAAAATGAAAAAAGGCATAACAGATATAGCAGAGATAGAAAGGGTGTTAATGAAGTGAGACGTCTCACGTTAAAAAACGGAGGTAAAAAATGGAAGAGTTGAAAGCTTTTAGAATTGATGAAATAGCTAAAGCTGCCGTTGAGATGAGGTCTTCCGATATCCATATAACTGCTGGTACTCCACCTACCGTCAGAGTTGACGGAAAATTAATGCCTATACCCGGCTATCCGCCAATGACTCCTAAGGATACACAAGCCCTTATATATTCTTTTATGAACGAAAAACAGAAAAAAACTTTCGAGGAAAAGAAAGAGCTTGATTTTTCTTTTGGAATAAAAGGTATAGGAAGGTTTAGGGTAAACGTATTTTATCAAAGAGGAACGGTAGCAGCTGCACTAAGAAGAATTCCTTATGAAATTAAACCGATGGAAGAGTTAGGTTTGATACCTAAGGTTAAAGATTTGTGCCATCTTTCTATGGGATTGGTTCTTGTTACAGGTCCAACAGGTTCAGGTAAAACTACAACCTTGGCGTCTATGATAGATTACATAAACGCAAACTTTCCTCACCATATAATAACTATCGAGGACCCTATAGAATACATATATCAACATAAAAAGTCTGTAATAGCACAAAGAGAAGTAGGGACAGATACAGACTCTTTCGCTCTTGCATTAAAATATGCTTTAAGGGAGGACCCGGATGTTATACTTGTTGGTGAAATGAGAGATTTAGAGACTATAAGGGCAGCACTGACTGCAGCAGAAACCGGTCACTTAGTATTTGGAACACTGCACACAAATACAGCTGTTCAAACTATTAACAGAATAATAAACGTATTTCCTATGGAAGAACAAGATCAGATAAGAACAGAATTAAGCTTTGTTCTTCAAGGTGTTATATCTCAAAGACTTTTGCCTAAAATTGGTGGTGGAAGAGTTCTTATTCATGAGGTCATGATTCCAAATACTGCAATAAGAAACTTGATTAGAGAAAATAAAATTCATCAGATTTATGGTCTAATGCAAACAGGACAAGCTGAAAGTGGTATGCAAACAATGAACCAATCTTTAATAAAAGCATTAAGAAATAAACTTATTACCCCGGAGGATGCTCTAAGGACATCACCGGACCCAGAAGAGCTTAAAAGACTAATGGCTACATTAGGAGTTAGATAATGGCTACATTTATTTACGAAGGAAGGGATAAATTCGGTATAAAAAAGACGGGTACGATAACAGCAGAGTCTATCGAAGAGGCAGAAGATATTTTAAAAAAGCAGGGCTTTGTCGATTTAAAAATAAAACTAAAATCTATAAAGGAAAAAGAAAAGTCAAAAGGTGGTGGTACGTCTACATTTAAAAAGAAAGTAAAAGAAGAAGATTTAGCTATATTCACAAGGCAGCTTGGAGCAATGATAGGTGCAGGTATTGGTATAGCTCAGGCTTTAGAAATACTATCAGAGCAGATGCCAAACCCATCACTGAGAGAAGCTTTAGTGAAAGTAAAAGACGATGTTGTTACTGGAATGTCTTTATCAAAGGCTATGCAAAAGCATCCAAAAGTGTTTCCGTCTTTCTTGGTAAACTTAGTTGCTGCAGCAGAGGAGTCCGGTAAGCTTGATGAAATCTTAAAAAGAGCAACTCTTTATTATGAAAAATTAGCATCAATAAAAAGAAAGATAATAAGCGCATCTTGGTATCCGGCAGCAGTAGTAGTAATAGCAACTTTGATCGTTTTAGGACTACTGACTTTTGTAGTTCCAACTTTTGCAGAAATATATGCAAGCTTTGGCGGCGAATTGCCAGCCCCAACTCAAATACTTATCAATATCAGCAATACTCTTAAAAGCAACATTCTACTTGTCATTGGATTTTTTATTGCTTTAGCGGTGGTTAATGGGCAAATATATAAAACATATAATGGAAGAAGATTTTACCATAATCTTTTCTTAAAGATTCCTATAATAGGAAAAATACTACATAAAGGTGCATTGGCTAAGTTTGCAAGAACATTTGCTACGCTTATAAATGGTGGTGTTCCTATTTTAAGGTCTGTTGAAATTGCTTCTACAGTTGTTGGAAACGTATTAATTGAAGAATCTTTACAAAAAACCAAAGATGAAATAGAAAAAGGTAAACCATTTGCTGCATCTCTTGATAAAAAATACTTTCCACCTATGTTTATAGCTATGGCTGCAGTAGGTGAAAACACAGGTAGATTAGACGAGATGCTTGATACGATCGCTAATTTTTACGAAGATGAAGTAGATAGAGAAGTTGATGCGCTTATTTCTACTTTAGAGCCTTTACTGATGGTATTCATTGGTGGAATTGTTGGATTTATTTTAATCGCATTATACTTACCAATATTCAAAATGGGTGAACTCATTAAATAATGAAAAAAGTTGTTGTGGGTTTAAGCGGTGGAGTAGACAGCTCTACTGCTGCATTTCTTTTAAAAAAACAAGGTTACGAAGTCGTTGGCATAAGCTTAAAATTTACAGACATAGACTCCTGTGAGGTTGACACTCAAGTATGCTGTTCTGATAAAGATATTTTAGATGCAAAAAAAGTAGCTGAATTTTTAGAAATTCCTCATTATGTAATCAATTGGAAGGATATTTTTGAGAAAAAAGTAATTAATTATTTTATAGAAGGCTATCAATCTGGCTTGACACCAAACCCTTGTAGTATCTGCAATAGAGAAGTAAAAACTGGACTTTTTGCAAAATATATTAAAAGCTTAGGTTTTGATTACTTAGCAACAGGTCATTACATAAGAACAGATATTCAGGATGGTATTAAAGTTTTAAAAAGAGGCATAGATAAAAATAAAGACCAATCATACTTTATGGCTTTAGTGGAGAAAGAAGTGGTTGATACTTTGATATTTCCACTTGGTAATTTAACAAAAGAAGAAGTCAGAAAAATAGCACAGGAAAATAAAATACCTGTTAGTCAAAAAGAAGAAAGCTTTGAGATTTGTTTTACAAAAGGCAAATCTCCGGAAGAATATTTTAAAACAATGAATATAATAACTAATGAAGGAGAAATAGTTCATATTTCTGGAAAAGTTTTAGGTAGACATAAGGGCATAGAGAACTATACCATCGGACAAAGAAGAGGTTTAAATATTGCATGGAAAGAGCCTTTATACGTAATAGAAAAGGATGCGCTTAATAATAAAATAGTAGTAGGTGAAAAAGATTATTTACTTACGGATAAAGTCATTGCGAAGGATTTTAACTTTTTAGTGCCAATTGAAAAATGGAAAAAAATAGAAGTTCAAGGAAGGTATAAACAAAAACCTATAAAAGCTAAGGAATATCATTTTGACGGTGAAAATTTAACTGTAATTTTTGAAGAGAAGGTGCCAAAGTTTGCACCCGGTCAAATATTAGCTGTTTATGATGGTGATACTTTACTTGGTGGTGGAATTATTTCAAGAAGTTAGAATATACTATACGTCGGATGAGAAATTCGATAAAAGTAGGGAGAGTGTTATAGAATTTTGTAAGCTTACCTTTATTCGTCATTCTGAGGACTTTAGTCCAAGGAATCTCTTTTTTTAATTTTTTTGAAAAGAAAAAACAGCAGATTCTTCGCCGGCTGCAGAATGACGACGTTAATTTTTGGAACACTCTCAGCGAAGATCTTCACCCATTTACTCTATCATCTTTCTACATCTCACTTACCCATTTTATATCTATTCAAAAAAGGGGTCAAAGACCCCAAATCATCATTAGCATTCTTCTTTTTTAGCGTCAATTGGAACTGCTGGGCAAAGATGTAATTTTCTTTCTTCTCCAACTATCATGTAATAAAGTACTGGCACAACCACAAGAGTTAATAAAGTTGATGCAATTGTACCAAATATTAACGCGATCGCAAGACCATTAAAGATTGGGTCAAAGATGATAACAAACGCACCAACAACTATTGCCGCAGCTGTAAGTAAAATTGGCCTTGTCCTTACTATTCCAGCTTCTAACAATGCTTCTTCTAAAGGTAATCCATCCTTTAATTTCTGCTCTGCAAATTCTACTAAAAGAATTGAGTTTCTTAAAATTATTCCAGCTAATGCAATAAATCCTATCATTGATGTAGCTGTAAAGAATGCTCCCATTAAAAAGTGTCCTGGTACAATACCAACTAATGTAAATGGTATTGGAGACATTATAACCGCAGGCATTTTGAAAGATTTAAACCAACCAACTAATAAAATGTATAAAACTACAATAGCAACTCCAAATGCTATACCCATATCTCTGAATGTTTCGTAGGTTACTTGCCATTCTCCGTCCCATTTTACATAGTATCTATCAGTTAATTCTGGCTGATGAGTTAATAATTCTTCTACACCTTTTCCATCAGGAGTTTTAATATTTTTAATCTTATCCCAAAGGTCAAGGATTGGGTAAACTGGGCTGCCAAGTTTATCGTTAACGTTTGCTATCACATAAACAACCGGTTGCAGATTCTTTCTGTAAATATCATGTTCGGTAGTTGCAGGCTTAACGGTTACTAAAGCATTAAGTGGTATTCCTCCCATAGGAGTAGGTATTTTCATAGATAAAATATCCTCAATGCTTCCTCTGTATTTTTCATCTAATCTTACAACTATGGAGACAGGATGCAAATCGTCTGATGAATGGATTAATCCTACTTTATGTCCTGCCAAAGCAATTCTAACTGTTTTTACAATAACATCTTCCGATAACCCATATCTTTTTGCTTTTTCCCTATCTATTTCTATTTGAAATTCTCTTTGCAGATAGTTATCATAGATGCCAACGTCTATGATGCCAGGCGTATTTTCAAATATTTTCTTGATTTGATTAGCTACTTCAAGCTGTCCTTTATGGTCAGGTCCGTAAACTTCCGCAACTATTGGAGATAATACCGGTGGTCCTGGTGGTGGCTCTACTACTGCTACATATTTAGCTCCGTTAGCTTTTGCAATTTTTGCTACTTCATCTCTAATTCTTTCTGCTATCTCGTGAGATTGTGCTTTTCTATCGTATTTGCCAATAAGATTAATATGTATTTGTGCTAAATTTGGAGCTTCTCTTAAGTAGTAGTGTCTTACTAAACCGTTAAAGTCAAATGGTGCCGGTTGGCCTACGTAGATGACATAATTTTTAACTTCGTTAGTGTTTTTGATATAATCTGCTATCTGTTTTGCTACTCTGTATGTTTCCTGTAGAGGTGTTCCCTCCGGCATGTCTAATACAACTTGCAATTCACTTTTGTTGTCATATGGTAGCATTTTTACAAGAACTGCTCTACTTACAAGGAGTAATACTGATACAACCAATAGCATTCCTGCAAAGCCGAGGAAAATCCATCTTTTAGCTCTGCTATTAAAAAGCGGCATATAGATTTTGTTAAATAATCTTACCAAGAAGCCTGCTCTTGCTTCATCCTCTTTTCCTAAAGCTTCTGGGCTTTCATGTGCTTCATCGTGCTTTAGCCATCTAATGGCTAAGTAAGGGGTTAAGATAAATGCTAAAAGCATTGAGAAAAACATTGCAACAGATGAATTAATTGGTATTGGTCTCATGTATGGTCCCATAAGACCGGTAACAAATGCCATTGGAAGAAGTGCAACAATAACTGCGAAGGTTGCTAAGATAGTAGGGTTTCCAACCTCGTCAGTAGCTACCACTGCTGCATCTTCCATTGGAAGCTTTCTCATAGAAAACCATCTATGAATGTTTTCAAGAACAACGATAGAGTTATCAACAAGGATACCGATAGAGAAAATGAGTGCAAAAAGTGTAACCCTGTTTAATGAGTATCCGTACATTTCGCTTAAAAATAGTGCAATAGCAAGTGTAACTGGAATTGTTACTGCAACAATTAAAGATTCTCTAAATCCAAGAGTTACTGCAATTAAAAGAACTATAGAAAAAGTAGCTATAAGTAAGTGCTCTATCAGTTCGTTTGCTTTTTCTGATGCAGTTTCTCCATAGTTTCTTGTGATTGTAAAGTTCACATCGGAAGGAATGATTTTACCTTTCATTTCGTTTAATTTTTCAATAACATTTTCAGCAACTACAACAGCATTACTTCCTGTTTTTTTAGCTACTGCAATGGATACTGCGTTTTCAATCGGTTTAGAAGCTTGATTTGAAGCCACGCCATATCCAAACTGAACGTAATTTTCTATCTCACCTTCACCTTCTTCAACTTTTGCTATATCTTTAATTCTAATAGGTGCATTGTTATAAACCGCAACTACAACATTTTCAACATCTTCCTTTGACTTTAAAAACTGACCTGTTCTAACTTTGTATCTATAATTATCTTTATCAAACTCTCCCGATGGAAGAGAAAAGTTTGCATTTTGAAGAGCCTGAACTACCTGCGGAAGCATAATGTTATAGGCGTTTAACTTTGCAGGGTCAAAAAGAATATCTATTTCTTTTGGTTTTGAACCTATGATTGTAGTCTCTGATATATTTGGAAGCTGTTTTATTTCATCTTCTACGACTTCCGCTATTCTTCTTAAATCATAAGAAGAGTATTTATCACTGTGTAATGTAATTGACAGGATAGGTACATCATCAATAGATTTTGGTTTTATAATAGGCTGCATTGCTCCTTCAGGCATTCTGTAATAGTTAGACATTACTTTGCTGTATAGTTTTACTAAGCTATCTTCTGGATTTGCTCCTACTTTAAATCTAACTGTTACTATACCAAAACCATCCCCGGCATAAGAATAAACGTACTCAACATCCGGAATTTCCCACATTAATTTTTCAAGTGGTTTTGTAATAAGATTGTTAACTGTATCTGATTTGGCTCCTGGATATGGAACCATAATATCGATCATTGGAACTACAATTTGTGGCTCTTCATCCCTTGATGTTGTAAATACTGCAAAAAATCCAAGGAGTAAAGAAGCAACTACCAAAAGCGGCGTTAGCTTAGAGTTTATAAAATACTTAGCAATTCTGCCAGCAAGTCCTAAATTGTTCATTCTTTATCCTCCTAACCTACATCCATCACAAGCTTTTTCAATGTTAGATTGGATAATTCTGTCTCCTGGTTTTAAACCCGAAAGAACTTCTACGTATTCTCCATAGTCTTCTCCAAGTTTAACGTAGGTTAGTCTGATTATATTATCCTTATCAACTGTATAAACTGCATTTAGCTGATCCCACTTAAACACGGCTGTTTTAGGAATAAGTATTTTTGGCTTTGTATCCGTAGGTATTAATAACTTTCCGTACATACCTGTTGTGATATTTTCTGAAAATGGAATATCTAACTTAACTTTAAAGGTTCTGTTCATTGGGTCTATGTTTGAGTTTTTCTCAATAACTTTTCCTTTTACAACCTTACCATTTAAATCAATATCAAGCTTATCGCCTTCTTTTACTTTATCAAGCAATGATTCATCAAGATTTGCTATAAACTGTAATTTTTTCTCTCCAATGATGAAAATTGGCATGCCAGGAGCTACCATATCTCCTTCATCATTCATCTTCTTTAAAACATAACCATCAAAAGGTGCTTTAATAACTGTATATCCTTGCATAACATTAACTTGAGCTAATTTAGCTTTAACTTGTGATTCTTTTGCTTTTAACTGACCTAATTTAGCATCTACTTGGTCAACCATAGATTTTGCAGCAATCATTTTTGTTTCTATCTCTTCAAGTTGTTGTTTTGAGATTGCATTTTCTTGATAAAGATTTTTAAATCTTTCATAAGTTCTCTTTGCAAATTCATAGTTTTCAAGAGCTGCTTTTCTTGCTGCTAAAGCTTCTTCTCTTGCCTTAGAAAGCTCTTCTAGTCCAGCTAAAGCTTCATTTTTTTGCTGTTTTATTTCAGAATCATCAAGAATTGCTAAAACCTGTCCGGCTTTTACATAGTCGCCTTCTTTGACATAGATTTTTAATATTCGGCCCATCCATTTTGTAGCCACTTTTGCATTGTTGTCAGCCGAAACCATACCATCAGCTTTGTAATAATTAGGTGCTTGTTTTTCTTCCACTGTTAAAACAGGTAGTCCACTGACAACTTTAACCTCTTTCTTTTCTCCCGGCTCAACTCTGTGAGATAAAAATCCTCCAAGCCATAAAATGAAGATAGCGATCGGTAAAACAAAAAAGAGTATAAACTTTACAGGTCCGCTCATTTTCATCTTTACTCTCCTCTCTTTTGATTTTCTTCAATTAATTTTCCAGTTTGATATTTTAGTTCTAATACTGACAATTGACAGTTGTATTCTGCTTGTGCTTTGTCAAACTTTATTTTGTCATACATTGTTTGTGTATCAAGTAAATCAATCATAGATGCAAGCTGATTTTTATATCTTACTTCTGTTATTTTTAAAATCTCTTGCGCGTACTTTAAATTTTCCTCAGCAGTCTTTAATTTTTCCTGCTCTGTTTGATTTTCTTTGTAAGCTTTATACACGCTAAATTTTATAAACTCTTCAAATCCTTTTTCTTGTTGTTTATACTGATTATAAGTTTCCTTTGCACTTTTGTATTTATTGAAAGATTGAAAACCATCGAATATTTTCCAGTTTAAAGCAACGCCTGCCATCCACCATTTCCCTTCGTTGCCAAGCATCCATTTACCATCGTTTAATTCATAAGATGCAAACGCTCCAATCGTTGGAAGCATATCAGCTTTATTAAACTCTATCATCTTTTCTGCAATTTTAACTTTTTCTCTGACAGCGATAAGGTCTGACCTGTGAGATAGCGCATAGTTTTGATAATCCTCCACCGAACCATTTATAGTTTCACATTGAAGATGCCCTACCACATCTATTTCTGATGGGTCTACTTTATCCAAGCCCATTGCTAAAAGTAGTGCTCTTTTTGCTACTAAGTAATTATTTTCTGCTTCTTTTATCTTTGACTTCATATCAGACAGATAAACTTTTGCTCTCAATTCATCTGCCGGTATAGCAAAACCATTTTTTACCATGCTAACAGCTGTGTTGTAATGCTTTTCAGCATCTTTATATGCCTGATTTGCAAGGTCAATTGCTTCTTTAGCAAGTAAAGCTCCATAGTAAGCTTTTGATATGTCATAGATAGCCTTTTCTTTTGCTCTTACTAAATCCTTTTTTGTTGCTTCATAATCTCTTTTCTGCATATCTATACCAGATGATAATTTTCCACCTGTGTATATTGGAAGTTGAAGTTCAAATTTTGTTTTCCATGCGTTTACTTCCGGATACGATGGTTTAGAAAACAACGGTTGAGGAAACATTAAATTCATAGCTGTCATATCAACAAATTTTGAAGAGGTCATAAAATCAAGCTTCTTTTGGCTCATAGTGTTCCACATTGCAAAGCCCGGCTCGTTTGTTCTCATAAACATCTCTGAAAATGTTAAACTTGGAAATCTCATTCCTTTGGCAGATTCATACTGATATTCTTTAGACTTTAAAAGATTTTCTGTTGCTTTTACTTCATAGTTATTTTTTAATCCTGTTTCTATAGCTTCTTGTAGCGTCAAGTCCTTAGCATAGCTAAGAGAAATAGCAGTTAGCGTTGCCAAAACAATCTTCTTCTTCATAACTTACCTCTATTATATAGATTATTCAAATATTCGAATATTATTATATTATTATATCATGCTATAATCTTTCTAAATATGACAAATCTCCATAAAACCATTTAACAGTATAACCTATTTTTTGTTGCTAAAATTTTAAGAATATATTAAGGTCGGTTTTAGAATAATGCCATTTTTTAAATCCGAACGTTGCAAAGAATCATATGTTTCTTTTTTGTAAAAAAGGTGTAGATTTTTCATTGTACCTTTAGAATCATAGCATTATTGTTTTTATCATACTCCCGATGATATAAGTCCGAAGGATCTGATAGTTAAAAGTCATTATAGATATCTGAGACTGTTTCAAAAAATCAATGCTGTCATTCTGAGCGGAGTAAAGAATCTCATGATTTTTATTAAATTTCCCCGACTTATTACAATTATTAATATTTTTCATTATACGTCGGGTGAGAAATTACCTCCATAGTTTACTTTTTCTAAAAAAGCTATAACCAATAGCATATGCATATAGATAAGCAACAAAAGTCTTAACCTTTCTCCATCTACTTATAAGATTGAAAT
>NZ_JAPYVU010000019.1 GCF_028276765.1 Sulfurihydrogenibium sp. | reverse complement strand
ATCCAAGTCCATATGAAAGTGGATCAAGTGTAAAGAAAAGTGGCAAGATAAAGAAAATGGGAAATCCATATGCAAGAAAGATACTATACATGGCAGCATTATCAGCAATAAGGTTTAACAAATACTGTAGAGAATTATACGAAAGGTTAGTAAGTAAAGGCAAGGCTAAAAAATTAGCATTAGTAGCTGTAGCACATAAGTTACTAAGGCAGGCATATGGTGTATTAAAGAATAGAAAACCATTTGATGAAAATTTGTGTACTTGACATTTAACATAGAACATCCTGAGGACGCAAGCTCAAAGGATCTCATTTTTAAATTTTATAAAAACCACTGATTTCTTACCCAAGGTATGGTTGGTTATTATATTATATAGTTTGCAGAATTCATAAGTTTGTTGCTTGATGACAAAAGCTCCTCAATGGTGTCGTTCTGCAGCAGACGAAGAATTTCCATTCTTTCATCTTCACTTACTCACTTTCAAAAAGAGGAGTTCCTTCAGACTAAAGTCCTCAGGATAACGAAAAAAGGTAAAACTTACAAAACCCTTGGAACATCTTTAATTTCATTATTTATTTCACTTAAGCTACTGCTAACATTCTTTCAAGAGGAATAGCAGCTTTCTGTATGATATCTGGCGGTAGAACAATTTCATTTGTTTCTTTTTCAAGAACTTCTAAGACTTTATCAAGTGTGTTCTTTTTCATGTCACAGCAGTGAACCGTTCCGCAATAATCAGCAGACTGAGGAAATATATAATTTTTATTTGGATTTTTCTTTTTAAGTGCGTGCAGTATTCCAACTTCTGTACCAATTATAACAGTGTCAGCATCGCAAGTTGTTGCATATTCTATAATTTGTGTTGTACTACCTACAAAGTCAGCAATTTCTACTGTATCTGTATTACACTCTGGATGAACAGCGATTTTTGCATCTGGATATCTTTGTTTTAATTCAAGTAATGTTTCTTTTGATAAATTAAAATGTGGAGGGCAAAATCCTTTCCATAAAATAAACTCTTTTTCCGGCACTTGTCTTGCAATATAACTTCCGAGAAATTGGTCAGGAACAAAGATTATTTTTTTCGCATCAAGAGATTTTACAACTTTAACAGCATTTCTTGAGGTTACGATAATATCAGAAACTGTTTTTACATCAGCGTTTGTATTTATATAAGACACTACGACAGCATCCGGATGCTGCTGTTTTAATTTTTTAACGCCTTCTAAGGTTGCCATGTCTGCCATGGGACAACCACTTTCCGGATTTGGATGTAAAACTTTTTTAGTTGGATTTAGTATTTTTGCGGTCTCTGCCATAAATCTAACACCGCAGAAAACAATAATATCAGCATCAGATTTTTGAGCTATTCTTGATAGCTCTAAGGAATCACCAATAAAATCAGCTATATCTTGTATCTCCGGTCTTTGATAATAATGGGCAAGTATTATTGCGTTTTTTTCTTTTCTAAGTTTATTTATTTTTTCAATGAGTTTGTTATTGTTCACAAACATACCTCCTTCTTGTTGTTTATAAAAAATCAAACAGCGTTATAAAATTGCATAATAATTTAAGCTAAAAATAAAAAATTTTCAAGCACTAAAAGGTTTTAATATATCAGATTATATACTAAATAATAAAACGTCGGGCGAGAAATTAATCGTTTTAGAATTTAAAAAAATGACAGTCAAAGGCTGATTGATGAGCAGAAAGGAAAAATAATTTTAGATATCTTTCTGGAGCCGTGTAAAGAATCTCATGCTTTTACCCAATTTCTCACCCAATGTATGCAAAAAATTAATAAGATATAATAATTACAAACAGAAAAAGGAGGTTTGTAGATTAATGATAGCTTTTGTTTTTCCAGGACAAGGTTCTCAGTATGTTGGTATGGGAAAAGATATTTATGATAGCTTTGAAGAAGTTAGAGAGATTCACAATAAAGTTAATGAAAAACTTGGATTTAATTTGACAGAGATTATATTCAATGATGAAGAAAAACTTAATCTTACACAGTACACACAACCGGCTATTTTACTTACTTCTTATTTGATTTACAAAATTTTTAACGATAAAAAGAATATAACTCCCTCATTTTTGGCTGGGCATTCCTTAGGAGAGTTTACAGCTTTAACTGTTGCAGGTAGTTTATCCATAGAAGATGCTGTTTATCTCACTTATATAAGAGGAAGTTTAATGCAAAGCGCGGTTCCAGAAGGAAAAGGCTTAATGGCTGCAATAATTGGCTTAGATGCAAATAAAATAGAAGAGGTCTTAAAAACGATCGATGGCGTTGTTGAAATTGCAAACTATAACTCTTATGAACAAACCGTCATTTCTGGCGAAACAGAAGCAGTAAAAAAAGCGATGGAAGTTTTAAAATCACAAGGTGCTAAAAAGGTTGTGCCATTAGCTGTATCAGTTC
This sequence comes from Sulfurihydrogenibium sp., assembly GCF_028276765.1. Taxonomy (NCBI): domain Bacteria; kingdom Pseudomonadati; phylum Aquificota; class Aquificia; order Aquificales; family Hydrogenothermaceae; genus Sulfurihydrogenibium; species Sulfurihydrogenibium sp. Next base: position 30,677 of record NZ_JAPYVU010000019.1, on the reverse strand, counting down.
CTGCCCATTCATCACTTTTAAAAGAAAAAGCAAAGGAATTTGCTAAGTATATTGAAGATACACCTTTTAACGATGCAAAAATTCCTGTTATATCAAACATCACTGCAACCCCAATAACAAAGGCTCAAGAGATAAAAGAAGAGTTAAAAGCTCATTTTTATTCACCTGTTAGATGGGTTCAAACTGTAGAGTTTTTAGCAAATAATGGCGTTAAAACAGTTTATGAAATTGGTCCAAAGAAAGTTTTAACCGGTCTTATAAAAAGAATCAACGGCAATTTAGAGCTTAAAAATATAGAAACTTTGCAAGACATAGAGAATGCTTAAATCTGTATTTATCACAGCAACAGATACAGGCGTAGGAAAAACGACCATTTCCTATGCTTTGGCTAAAACACTAATAGAAAAAGGATTAAAAGTAGCATACTTTAAGCCTGTTGAAACCGGTGCAGACCCAATTCCGGAAGATGCTACTTTATTATCAAAACTGACGGGTCAGCCGATTGACGAAGTAGTTTTATATACTTTCAAAAATCCTGTAGCTCCATACGTGGCAACTATAATGGAAGGTGGAGATATAGATTTGGAGAAAATAATAAAACATTATGAATACCTTGTTCAAAAATATGATTTTGTAATAGTGGAAGGAGCCGGCGGTGTTTTGGTTCCGATTAAAGAAAATTATACTTACAGAGAACTGATTAAAGACTTAGATATACCTGTTCTTTTAGCATCAAGAGCAAGTCTTGGAACAATAAATCACACACTGCTTACTTTGGAAGCTTTGAAAGATGCTAATATCTTAGGTATTATCATGAATGGTTTTACCGGCAATGATATATCAGAAGAAAAAAATCCTGAAGTAATAGAAAAGTTTTCTAAGGTAAAAGTAATAGCAAAATGTAATAAATCTGAAAATCCTGCTAACGAATGTTATGAAAAATTGAAAAATGCGGCAGGATTAATCTTATGAATGATTACATAGGATGTTCCGGATTTTTCTATTAAAGAATCAAAATCAAAATATTAAATCCTTTACTATACCGCTCTCACTCTATGTATCAAATTACAGCTTAACCGTTTAACTTAAAAAAGAAAAAATCAAACAGTATTTGATTTTTATAAAAAATATGTTTAAATATATGAATGTAAATTTTTACAGAGGTGGTAGCTATGGAGTTTTTTTATCTTAAAGTGTTTAGATATGACCCAACAAAAGACGCAGAACCATATTACAAAACTTACAAACTTCCGGTAGAAAAAGGAATGACGCTACTGGCAGCACTTTTTAAGGCTAAAGAAGAACAGGACCCGTCGATTTCTTTCAGATATAACTGTAGGGCTGCAATCTGTGGTTCTTGTGCAGTAAAGATAAACGGACATGCGAACTTAGCCTGCAAAGTCCAAATTACACATCTATTAGAAAAATATAATACAGATACTATCATCGTAGAACCGGCAGGAAATATTAGAGTATTAAAAGACCTTGTCTATGATATGGACTGGGTAGTTGATAAATTAAAAAGAATTAAGCCTTGGTTTATACCAAAAGAGCCTCCACCTGCAGATGGTAAAGAATACAGACAAGACCCATTTGACCATCAGAAAATAGATTATGCTTCTGATTGTATTTTATGTAATTCTTGTATGTCAGACTGCAATGCTCTTAAAGTAAATAAAGATTTCTTAGGACCAATGGTAATATCAAAAGCATACAGATTTATTGCAGATTCAAGAGATGGGGCAAAGAAAGAAAGACTTGAAGAAGTATTAAAAGATTTCAATCTTGAATGGTGCGTTAGATGTATGGAGTGTACAACAAGATGTCCTAAGGAAGTTCAGCCGTATGAAAACATCATAAGAACAAGAATCATTGCTGCAGAAGAGGGCTTTAAATCACCTGGAGAAATACACGCTGAGATTTTTGAAAATGATATATACAACAGGGGTCTTTTAAACGAAATGCTTCTTCCAATGAGACAAGAAGGATTGCTTGGTGCTGCAAAAAGAATTCCATTTGGTCTTAGAATGTTCTTTAAAGGTAAAGTTAACATTGCAGACTTCTTCGGTGGTCATAAAGTAAAAAGACATGAAGAAGTTCAAAAGATCATGGATAAAGCAAGAGAGATGAAAGATAAAGTTAAAATAAAAATTATTCCGGACGTGCATACTGTTTATGAAGACAAGAGAAAAAGCAAGAAGAAGGAGGTACAATCATGAAATATGCATTTTATACAGGATGTTCAGCTAAGGGCGTAGCTCCTGAGCTTTATGATTCAACAAAGCTTGTTGCAGAAAAGCTTGGAATGGAATTAATAGAGCTTGAAGCTGCTACTTGCTGTGGAGCAGGTGCCGTTCAAGAGAAAGATGAATTTTTATCTCTTGTTATAAATGCAAGAAACTTAGCATTGGCAGAAGAGCTTGGGCTTGATATGTTAACAATCTGTAATACTTGTACATTAATGCTTAGAGAAGCAAAATTCAAATTAGACCATGACCCAGAAGTTAGAGCTGCAGTTAATGAAGTTTTAAAAGAATCCGGATTAGAATATAAAGGAACAATAGAAGTTACTCACTTTTTATGGGAAGTAATAGATGCGGTTGGTCTTGATAAAATTAAAGAAATGGTGGTAAGACCATTAAAAGAGTTTAAAATAGCTCCTTTCTATGGTTGCCACATCATAAGACCACCTTACTTAACAGGATACGAAGATCCAGACAACCCAACTTCTATAGAAAGATTGATAGAAGCTCTTGGTGGAACACCTGTAGATCATGATGCAAGACTTGCTTGCTGTGGATTCCATTCTTTTTGGTCTGCAGAAGACAAAGTTACATTAAGATTAACAGCAATGGATACACAAGCAGCAAAAAAAGAAAAAGCTGACTTTATGGTAACACCTTGTCCATTGTGCCATACTCAGCTTGATGCTATGCAGCCGGAAGCAGAAGAAAAAATCGGAGTAAGTATTGGAATGCCGGTTTTACACTTACCACAGCTTATAGGTTTAGCAATAGGCTTAAAACCAAAAGAGCTTGGCTTACACAAACACGTAATTTCAACAAAAGCAATCATTGAAAAAGTAGCATAGTGGAAATGTAAATACAACTTTACCTTCAACGATCATCCTGAGGACTTTAGTCCGAAGGATCGCTTCTTTTAAAAAAAATGAATAAGTGAGAGAAAAAAGAGATTCTTCGCTAACGCTCAGAATGACATTTTTACTTTCCTTGTCATCTTGAACAAAGTGAAGGGTCTCTTTTTTAAAAACCAAGAAAGTAGAGGCAATTCATGAATTGTCTATACAATAAATAAATGAAAGGTAAAAGAATTGAGACTTTTAGCATGGCTTCATAATGATGATGTTGATTTTTGCAAGTAGTCTCTACATTTCTATTGCATATATAAAAAAATATATTTATAATATATTCTAATATTCTAAATCGCAGGTGATTTTTATGGAATTAAAGGAAGGAACAAAAGAGCTTGAAAAATGGCAAGATGAACAATTTTTAGAAGATACAGCTGAACTTCTCAAAGCTTTAGCTCATCCGGCAAGACTTAAAATTATCGGGTTTCTTGCAAGCGGAAAAAAATGCGTCAAACATATATGGGAAGCTTTAGATTTGCCACAACCAAACGTATCTCAACATCTTTCAGTATTGAGAAACAGAGGAATACTTGGATACAAGCGAGAAGGTTCAATTGTATGTTATTATATTAAGGATAAAAGAGTATTAGATTTATACAAAAATTTAACACAGGAGGATTAAAAGTATGGCAGGCAAAGTTATATCCGTGAACGAATCAAATTTTGAACAAGAAGTATTAAACTCAGACTTACCTGTATTAGTAGACTTTTGGGCTCCATGGTGCGGTCCATGTAGATTAATAGCTCCAATCGTAGAAGAGCTTGCAGTAGAATTAGAAGGAAAGGCAAAGGTTGTAAAAGTAAATACAGATGAAAATCCTAACCTTGCAATGAGATACGGCATCAGAGCTATTCCAACGATCATGGTATTCAAAAACGGAAGAGTAGTTGATACAAAAGTTGGCGTACAGTCTAAGGAAGTTTTAAAAGCATTGCTTACATAAAGGAATTTAATGGTAGAAATACATCCAACAGCGATCGTTAGTAGTAAAGCAAAGCTTGGGACCAACGTTAAGGTTGGTCCTTTTTCTATTATTGAGGATGAAGTAGAAATTGGCGATAATACAGTCATTCATTCATCTGTCAAAATTAGAAATTATACAAAAATAGGTTCAAACTGTGAAATCTATGAAGGCTGTGTTATTGGAAACATTCCACAGCATCTTGGCTTTAAAGGTGAAATCTCTTATGTAGAAATTGGCAATAATACGGTTTTAAGAGAATACTGTACAGTACACAGAGGAACATCTTTTGATGATGGAATTACAAGAATCGGAAATAATACTTACTTGATGGCGTACGTTCATATTGCTCATGATTGCAAAGTAGGAGACAATACAATCTTAGCTAACTGCGTCACATTAGCAGGACACGTAAGAATAGGAAATTATGTATTTGTAGGTGGACTGACACCAATACATCAATTTTGCAGAATTGGTGATTATGCAATGGTAGGCGGTGCATCTGCCGTAGATAAAGATATACCACCTTTTACAAGGGCGTCAAAAAATCATGTTTTATTGTATGGTTTAAATTTAGTCGGTTTAAAAAGAAGAGGATTTAGCTCAGAGACTATAAAACTTTTAAAAGAAGCATACAGAATATTATTTAGAACATCTCCAACTTTGGCAGAGGGTATAAAAGAAGTAGAAGAAAAACTTCCTAAAACTAAAGAAATTCAAATGCTTTTAGACTTTGTCAAAACAACAAAAAGAGGAATAGCCCCAGAAGCTTCAAAAAGGAAACTGCTTATATCTGACGAAGAATGAAAATCGGACTTATCGCAGGTAGTGGAGAGCTTCCAAAAGCCTTTGCAAAATCAGCCTATCAAAACAACGAAGATCTAACCATCATAGCCATAAAATCCTCAGCAGATAAAGAGTTAGAACGCTACGGAAAAACTCATTGGTTTTCATTCACAGAAGCTCAAAAAATAATAGATTTTCTCAAAAAAGAAAACATTCAAAACCTTGTTATGCTTGGGAAAATAGAGCATAGCTCAATACTATTTCATTTTCATAAATTAGACCATAGAGCAAAAACATTTTTAAGTAAATTAAAAGACAAAAGAGCAAAATCTATACTCCAATCAATCATTCATGAGCTTGAGTCGGAAGGATTTAAATTTATAGACCCAACACCTTATTTAAAAGAGTTGCTAATCCCGGAAGGTTTTTTGATAAATCCGGTTGATGATAAAGAAGTTTTAAAAGATGTAGAATTTGGAATAAAGATAGCAAAAGAGGTTGCAGACCTTGATATTGGTCAAACTGTGGTTGTAAAAGATGGTGTTGTGATTGCTGTGGAAGGCGTGGAAGGAACTGATAAATGTATTTTAAGAGGCGGAGAGCTTGGAGGAGAGAATACAGTAGTCTGTAAAACTGCACGTAGTAATCAAGATATGAGATACGACGTTCCGGTTATTGGCGTAAGAACTCTTGAAAGTATGAAGAAAGCAAAAGCCAAGGTCTTGGCAGTTGAAGCGAATAAAACGTTTTTGTTAGAAAAAGAGAAGTTTATAAATAGAGCAAAGGAATATGGCATTACTGTGATGTCTGTTAAGGTTTAATAAGAATGTTTTAAAAATTTTTGTGAGATTCTTCGCACATTTCAATCAACCTTTGACTGTCATCCTGAAGCCGTAAGGCCGAAGGATCTCTTTTTTTAAGAAAGTGAAAGAGTGAAAAGAGGAGATTTTTCGCCGGCTGCAGAATGACGGTGTGGATTTTTACAAGCAATCTCCCAAGATATTTAATTAAAATTTTAAAGCACTTTCATAACACCATAAAAAACCTAATCTAAAAAATATCTTATACTTGCAATTCCATAAACGCCTGTATCAAGCACAGATTGAACATTGTATTTATTTATACCACCAAGAGCATAAACAGGTAAAGGTAATTTATTTACTATTTCCCTTAACTTTTCTACTCCAATTGGTGGTGCTTTACCCTCTACCTGGAAAATCGGAGAAATAAAAACATAATCTGCTCCATCTTGATAAGCCTGTAATCCACATTCCAAAGAATGACAAGACTTACCAACTATCAAATTGGGAAATTTTTTCTTTATAGGCTCTATTGGAAGACCATTTTCTGGAAGATGCACGCCATCAAGATTTAAAAGTAAAGCAATATCAAGCCTACTATTGATAATTATCTTTACATCATAACCTTCGGCAATCTTTAAAACATCTTCCGTAAGCTTAAAAAGTTCATTATCCGGAAGGTCTTTTTCTCTGATTTGAAATAATCTGATACCTTTATCTAAAACTTCTTTTATAGTATCAAGAAAAGGTTTTTTAAACTTTTTTCTGTCTGTAATAAAATAAAATTTATGGAGCATTAGTCCCTATCTAAGTATACAAAAATTCCAAATAGTATAAAAGTAAAAATAACCATTCCAAGAATTAATATTGGAAACCAAGTTCCAACATCCATAGCATTGACCTCCAAGACAGATTAATACTATTTTAACATACTAACCGCCAATGCTCGTCATAACCCTTACACAGTCTGAAAAAGCATAATTTGATTTTTGAATCTTTAGATTTGAAATTTCCTTAGCTATTAAAACTTTTCTTAAAAACTCATCTAAATCTTCATCGGTTCCATATCTTAACACTTCTTTAACTGATAGTTCTTCATCTGTTCTCAAACAAAGTTTTATCTTTCCTTCTGCTGTGAGTCTCAATTTAGAGCATCCATCACAGAAAGGATTTGAGATAGGAGTAATAAAACCAACCTTCACACCTAATTTTGGTATTTCATAAACCCTTGCTGCACCACTGCCTATAGACGTTGAAGGAGTTAACATTCCATACTTTTCTTCAATCTTTTCTCTAACTTGGTCTAATGGTTTAACCATTTCTTCATCCCATTTTATATAACCCTGACCGATTGGCATCATTTCAATAAATCTTACTTCAACGCCGTAATCTATTGCAAATTTTACAAAATCTAAAGCTTCATCTTCGTTTAAACCTTTTATTATTACTGCATTAACTTTGATTGGGTCAAACCCAAGTTTTTTGCTGATCCTTATCCCTTCCAAAACATCTTCCAATCTACCTTTAGTTATCTGATAAAACAACTCTGGTTTTAGACTGTCTATGCTTATATTCAATCTATCTAAGCCTGCTTCTTTAAGCTTTTCTGCATGATGTTTTAGAGTTATAGCATTTGTTGTCATTCCTATATTTTCTATTTCAGGGATTTCTCTAATTAGCTTAACTAAGTTCTCTATCTGCGGTCTTACCAACGGCTCTCCGCCTGTAATTCTGACTTTTCTTAATCCGTATTTTGTCATTGCTTTTACAAGTCTTGCTATTTCTTCATACCTCAATATTTCTTCATGGGGAATGAATTCCTGATTATCTGGTCTACAGTAAAAACATTTAAGATTACATTTATCTGTGACTGATATTCTAAGATATGAAATTTCCATCTTCATCACCTCAAATATTATTCATCTTAATGATATAACAAATTTGTCGTTTCGGCAATATTGTAAGTTCGGAAATATGCACAAAAAAGATGCATCCATTGCTTGACTTTATTTAAAAAATAGTTCATACTATAAGAACAAAATAACAGAAGACGTTTAAAGAAGTACTGCAAAGTCAGGGGAAGGAAGTAACACATCAAAAAATCTCTTCAGGTCCCAAAAAATCCAAAGTGTTTCTTTAAACCTCTTCTGTTAGAGGTAAATTTATTATTTTTTTTGGAGGTATTATAGTCGTGCGTATCACAGGTACAGTTAAGTGGTTCAACTCAAAGAAAGGATTTGGCTTCATCACAAGAGATGATGGTCAAGGGGACGTTTTCGTTCATTTTTCAGCGATTCAGTCAAGAGGATTTAAAACTCTTGAAGAAGGTCAAAAAGTAGAGTTTGAAATTGCTCAGGACGAAAAAGGCCCGAAGGCAGTAAACGTAGTGAAAGTTTAAGGAAAAAGGAGGAAGTTAGAAATGGCAGTAACAGGAACAGTAAAATGGTTTGACACGAAAAAAGGTTATGGTTTTATTACAAGAGATGACAATGGGCAAGACATATTTGTACACTTTTCAGCTATCCAAGGCTCTGGATTTAAGAACTTAGAAGAAGGTCAAAAAGTTAGATTTGAAATCGTTCAAGATACAAAAGGTCCAAGAGCTGATAAAGTAGAAAAACTTTAATCAAATACACCCGGGTCTATCCCGGGTTTTCTAATATTTCAAACCAATCTTTTAAATCAAAGCTAATTTCTAAAATCTGTCATTTATAAATCGGTTATTAACTGTTATTATAAGAAACAAGTTCGGAAAATCTCTTTTTTGAATTTTGTAAAAATTTCTAATTTTTCGTTCCAAAGCATGTGATTATTAATTGGCGTGATTAAGATGACTTTTTAATCTACACGGTTCAGAACTTAAACATAATACGTGAACTATGTACGTAAAACGTAGAATAAATTTAAACCATTATCATTCTTTTAAAACGTCTCACATCTCACGTCTCACGTTTCACCTCTTACATAACCCACACGGTTCAGATGGAACATATTACCAGGAATGCTACTACCTCCCTCTCCTTGACTTTATAACCCACACAGTTCAGATGTAACCACTCTCCCGATATTGACGTAAAAATATATTCGTCAATCTTTCTAACCCACACGGTTCAGATGTAACTTGTTGGTGCTCTCGTTGGTTTAATCGCTGTAAGAACTTTATAACCCACACGGTTCAGATGTAACTGTTTGTGTTAAAAAAATAGATAAAGGAGAATTACGCTTTATAACCCACACGGTTCAGATGTAACTTGTTGGTGCTCTCGTTGGTTTAATCGCTGTAAGAACTTTATAACCCACACGGTTCAGATGTAACTGTTTGTGTTAAAAAAATAGATAAAGGAGAATTACGCTTTATAACCCACACGGTTCAGATGGAACTTTAGGAGGTAAGAGAAATGATTATGGATTTATACGAACTTTATAACCCACACGGTTCAGATGGAACGCTTCAGTAGAGTTTAGAAGCTCTACTGGTACTTTTCTTTATAACCCACACGGTTCAGATGTAACAGAACAGAACGGAGTAGACATAAAATATCTGAAAAGCTTTATAACCCACACGGTTCAGATGTAACAGATAAGCAAGTATTAAATGATTTGGTAAGAAAAATAACTTTATAACCCACACGGTTCAGATGTAACACTTCCTTACTCTGGAACCTGTAGCAAGTTTAAAGACTTTATAACCCACACGGTTCAGATGTAACTGTTTTAACTCTTCATCATACTCCGATGCAAAATTTGACTTTATAACCCACACGGTTCAGATGTAACGATTTCTTAGACGAAGTAGAAGAAAACAAAAAAAGCCTTTATAACCCACACGGTTCAGATGTAACCTACTTGTTCGTAAAACTCTCCGTTTCTTGGTTTGAACTTTATAACCCACACGGTTCAGATGTAACTTTAAGGAGTTGCTTAGAGATTACATTCTTAATTTTCTTTATAACCCACACGGTTCAGATGTAACATTTATATTATACATTTGTATTTTTAATTTGTCAAGCTTTATAACCCACACGGTTCAGATGTAACAGGAGGAGCAAGATGGAAAGACTATTAGAAATGATTCTTTATAACCCACACGGTTCAGATGTAACTAAAAGAAAGTTTGGTTGAGTTTATATTTAGTAGATTCTTTATAACCCACACGGTTCAGATGTAACGGAGAAAAGGTTGAACCCGAGGGTGGTTTACCGCCCTCTTTATAACCCACACGGTTCAGATGTAACTCCCAATAGTTCTCTGGAATCTAATCTATGATTTAACTTTATAACCCACACGGTTCAGATGTAACTCCTAAACCAATGCTCTGCTTTATACCTATATCCACTCTTTATAACCCACACGGTTCAGATGTAACCCGTTAACTTTTAACTCAAAATTAAAATCGCTTTTAACTTACTCTATCAATATTCTGATAATCATTATACCAAACTTTTAAAAAACCTGCAAGTTGAAGTTTTTTGCAGCAAACCTCGATATACAGAAAATATATTATTATATTTTATCCTTTAACATCCCATCACAAGCCAACCGCTGAAAACCACAAACTCAGAAGCTCGCTGCAAATATCACTCCTTAACTTCCCGATCTCAAAAAATTCTAAAATAAAAAATTACAAATTTTCAAAAATTTAAATACTAAAAATTTTAAAATCAAAAAGTCAAATTCATCAAACACTTACAACTACTCTTCAAAAAATCCCTTTTAAGTCATCACTACACAAGCTTAAATCAAACATCATAAAATAAAATCACATTACCAATACCTTAGCTTTACTGACTGTTAAGTCATCTCACCAAACCATCAATGAGTCAAATAAAAATCATTAAGATATTGATAAACCAATTTCTAACGTCTCCCTTCTCACGTCTCACTTTTTCACGTAAAATAAGCTTGTGCGGGCTAACCTATTCAATTGCCAAGGTTCAGTTACAAAATTAAAAATTAGAAAGCTAATATAAATATACAAAAAAATTTTCTATATGTCAAGCAGAAATTGGAGACTGTTCCAAAATTTTTGTAAATTTACCTTTCCTCTTTATCCTGTGACCGAAGTCCAAAGGATCTCTTTTTTGATTTAAAAAGAAAAACATGAGATTCTTCGCTTCGCTCAGAATGACGATTTGGGTTTTTGGAACAGTTTCAGCAGAAATTGAGAGTGTTCCAAAATTCCAGTAAGTTTACCTTTCCTTGTCATTCCGAGGCTGTAAGGTCGAAGGATCTCGTTTTTTGATTTTTTGACTTGAAAAGAAAATTACGAGACTCTTCGTCGGCTGCAGAATGACAGTGTGGATTTTTAGAATTATCTCCTTGTTGGCTTGCTTTATGCTAAAATTTAAATCAAAGGAATAAATCATTAAGAGGTTAACAACATGAAAGATACTGCTAAAGACTTTCCATTAATAGCAATAATTCTTGCAGCTGGAAAAGGAACAAGATTTAAATCAGAAAAGCCAAAGGTTTTGCACAAAATACTCGGAAAGCCGATGATTTGGTATGTAAAATATGCGGTATCATGGATAAAACCAGACGAGATCGTTTTTGTAGTTGGACATAAAAAAGAAGAAGTAATAAAAGAGTTAAACTGTGATGGATGTAAATTTGTCTATCAAGAGCAGCAGCTTGGAACCGGACATGCAGTCTTGACCGCAAGAGAGTATTTTAAAGATTTTGATGGCTATGTTTTAATCATAAATGGAGATACTCCGCTTATTGGGGGAGAAACTCTAAAAAATGCAAGAGAATACTTTAAAGCATTGATAAGATACGAAGGAGCAAATTTAGAAACATACAAAGGCTACAGAAATAAAAGCATAGCAGGGGTTATGATTACAGCAAGAGTTCCAAATCCGTACGGTTATGGAAGGGTTATAAAAGACGGCAGTCATAGAGTTATAAAAATTGTTGAGGAAAAGGACGCAACACCACAAGAAAAAAATATAAACGAAGTAAACTCTGGAATATACTTATTTTATGCTCCTTACCTATATAATGCACTTGAAAAATTAGAAAACAATAACGCACAAAAAGAATACTATCTAACCGATGTAATAGAGATTTTAAGACAAGAGGAAAAATATATTTATGCTTTAGAAATTCCAGACTATACAGAAATACTAAATGTAAACGATAGATTGCAGCTTGCAGGAGTAGAAAACATTTTGAAGCAACGATATATTACATTTTGGGCTTTAAATGGTATAACTTTCCATCAACCAGAAAGTACGTGGATAGAATTTGATGTAAACTTATCAAGAGACGTAGAAATATATCAAAACTGCTTCTTATCAGGAGAAACTTCTATCGATGAAGGAACGATAATAGAGCCTAACTGTATCATAAAAAATTCTAAAATAGGTAAAAATGTCAAAATACTTGCAAACAGCTACATAGAAGATTCTATAATTGAAGATAACGCCGTAATAGGACCATTTGCAAGAATAAGGAATAATGCAGTCATCAAAGAATCAGCAGTAATAGGAAACTTTGTTGAAGTTAAGAACTCTATTATTGGAGAAAGAACAAATGCAAGACATCTAAGCTACTTAGGAGATGCTGAAATTGGTAAAGATGTAAACATAGGAGCAGGAACAATTACATGCAATTATGACGGATTTAGAAAGCATAAAACTATTATAAAAGACAGAGCTTTTATAGGTAGTGATACGATGCTTGTTGCTCCGATTGTGATTGGAGAAGAAGCGGTCACAGGTTCTGGCTCAGTAATAACAAAAGACGTTCCGGATAAAGCCCTTGCAATTGAAAGAAATCAGCAAAAAATTATAGAAAACTATGCTGAAAAGAGAAAAAAGAAGGTGATGGAAAATGAAGGCAGCTAAGGATTTACAAGATTTAAAGCAATTATACAATAAAGATTTTTACCAATGGATAATGGAAAATGTAGAATTATTAAAAAATAAAGAGTTTAACTTAGTAGACTGGGAGCATGTTATCGAGGAGCTTGAGAGTATGGGAAGAAGCGAGCTTAGAAGTGTAATTAGTTTCATGACTATAATTTTAGAACATCTTTATAAGTATGAGCATTTTAGAGAAAGTGGAACGATGGGAGATAGCTGGATTGATAGTATAGATAATGCCAGAACCGAATTAGAATGGTTATTCAATGATAGCCCTTCGTTAAAAAGAAAAGCTTTAGAAGAAATAGATATAGCATGGAAAAATGCGGTTAGAAGACTTATTAGATGGTTTGAAAAACCAGTGAATGAAAAATTAGCCAAAAAACACTTTGGCAAATTACCTACCGAAAAAAACTTTCCGGAAAGATGTCCTTATTTGTTTGATGATATTTTAAATTATAAGCCATGGAAAAAGAACTTAGAGGAGTAATAATGATTACGAAAATTATTAGTAAAGAAGAGCTAAAATCATTATACGAAAAAGACTTTTACAAATGGATAACAGAAAATGTACAACTTCTCAAAAATAAAGATTTTGACTTAGTAGACTGGGAGAATGTGATTGAGGAGCTTGAGAGTATGGGAAGAAGCGAGCTTAGCAGCGCAATCAGTTTTATGACTGTGGTTTTGGAGCATTTATATAAATATGAACATTTCAGAGATAATAATACAATGGGCAATGGCTGGATAAAAAGTATCTTAAATTCAAGATATAGATTAATTAAGATTTTTGATAAGAATCCATCCTTAGAGAAAAAAGCTGAAGAAAGCATTCAAGAAGCATGGGAAGACTCAATTAAAAAGATGATTACTTGGTTTAAATATCCGGAAAACCATCATTTAGCTAAAAGATATTTTGGCAGATTGCCAACAGAGCAAGACTTTCCAAAGATATGTCCATATACTTTCCAGCAGATTTTAGAATATGAACCATGGCTAAAGGACTTGGAGGAGTAATTATGGCTGTAAAATCGCTTAATAAAGAAGAAATAAAAGATTTGTACAACAAAGATTTTTACCAATGGATTATAGAAAATGTAGAATTATTAAAAAATAAAGAGTTTAACTTAGTAGACTGGGAGCATGTTATCGAGGAGCTTGAGAGTATGGGAAGAAGCGAGCTTAGAAGTGTAATTAGTTTTATGACTGTGATTTTAGAACATCTTTATAAGTATGAACATTTTAGAGAAAACGAAACGATGGGAGATAGCTGGATTGATAGTATAGATAATGCCAGAACCGAATTAGAATGGTTATTTAATGATAGTCCTTCGTTAAAAAGAAAAGCCCAGGAAGAAATAGACTTAGCATGGAAAAGTGCAGTTAGAAGATTAGTTAAATGGTTTAAAAAACCGGAAAATCATCATTTAGCTAAAAAATATTTTGGCAAAATACCAACAGAGCAAGATTTTCCAAAGAAATGTCCATATACTTTCCAGCAGATTTTAGAATATGAACCATGGATTGAAAATTAAGGAGGAATTTTATGAAAAAAACAATCATTTTGAATGTATTTTTAATTCTTTTGATAGCCTTATCATTTACCTTTAACAACAAAGCCAAAGCAGATGATGGTTATGAGCTTTTTGATAAAGTTGTGCTTGTTGTAAATGGAGAGCCTGTCTTAAAGTCAGATTTAGAGTTTGCGAAAAACTGGTATAACATCAAAGATGATAAAGAAGCTGAAGAAAAGATAATAAACTCACTGCTTTTAGCACAACAGGCAAGAAGAATGGGTATTTCTGTGTCTCCACAGGAATTAGATAACGCAGTTTTAAACATAGCAAAAGCAAATGGGATTGATGATTTAGAAACTTTTAAGAAAAAACTTGAAGATAGTGGAATTTCTTATTCAAAATTAAAAGAATTTTTAGCAAGAGATATGCTCGCTAACAGACTGCTCCATCTATACATGAGAGAAAAAGCATCAAAAGGTATCATTGAAGGTACTAAGGAAGATGTTAAAACAGTAAGACTTATTTTTATCTCAAAAAATAGACCTGACTATCAAGAAGTTTTATCAAAGCTTGATAAAGAATTAAACAAAAATAATTTTAGCGAGTTTGCATCTAAATATTCAGATGATAAATTTACTGCTGAAAATAAAGGTTTGATAGGAGAAATCAAAAAAGGAGACCTTGTTAAAGAACTTGACAAAGCGATCTTTTCACACAAAGCAGGGGATATTTTTAAAGTTGAAACAAACGAAGGAGCGTATTTTATTTACATAGAAAAAGAAGAGAATAAACTCATTCCTAAAACTGAAATGAGCGAAAAAGAAGTAGAAAAGCTTAAAAAAGAATACGATTTATTGTTGAAAAAACTTAAAGAGCAGGCTGTAATTCAAAGGCTTGGATAAAACACAGAAAGGTAAATTTTTTGAAGATAGGGCTGTAAAGTATTTAGAATCAATTGGCTATAAAGTTTTACTTAGAAACTACAGGTCTAAGTATGGTGAAATTGACATAATAGCTGAAACAAATAATGTAATTGTTTTTGTAGAAGTTAAGGGAAGGTTTACAGAAAGTTTTGGCAGTGGTGAAGAGAGTATAACAAAGAAAAAAATAGATAAGATCGTAAAAACAGCACTACAATTTATTGAAGAGAATAATCTGCAGGAAAAAGATTTTAGGTTTGATGTGGTTGCCTTTAAAGGCAACCAAATTTTTCATTTAGAGAATGCTTTTAGCTTGGAATAATTTTAGCAAACTTTCTTTTTCCTACCTGAATGATAAGCTCCCTACTTAAATCCGGCTTATACATTGGGTCTGTGATTTTTTCTCCGTTAACTTTAACTCCGCCTTGTTTTATAAGTCTTTTAGCTTCCGCTTTTGTTTCTGTTAAATTTAGTTTAAATATTATTTCAAAAAGCTCTGTTTCATCAGTATTAATTTCAGAGAGTTTAAACACCGGGATATCTTCTGGAATTTCTTTTTTAGAATGAACCTTTTCAAAATGTTCTTTTGCTTTTAATGCATCTTCTTTACCATGAAATCTTTCAACAATATACATTCCAAGCTGTTTTTTAACTTCCATGGGATGTAAATCTTTAAGCTTGCTTATTTCCTCTAATGTTAAATCTGTTAATAATTCCCAATACTGCCACATAAGTTCATCAGAAATAGACATTATTTTTCCAAACATTTCTTCCGGCGGTTCGGTTATTCCAATATAGTTTCCGTAAGATTTGCTCATTTTCTTAACGCCGTCTGTTCCAACTAAAAGAGGAAGCAGTATCGCTA
Organism: Sulfurihydrogenibium sp.; assembly: GCF_028276765.1. NCBI lineage: Bacteria > Pseudomonadati > Aquificota > Aquificia > Aquificales > Hydrogenothermaceae > Sulfurihydrogenibium > Sulfurihydrogenibium sp. Next base: position 14,810 of record NZ_JAPYVU010000019.1, on the reverse strand, counting down.
CCTGAGGACTTTCAATTCCATATTCTTTTTGAATATCCCTTCCTATTAATAAGTTAAATCTTTGGTCAGAACCGCCAAGTTCCACATCTGCTTTAATGGCAACTGAGTCATAAGCTTGCAGTAGCGGATATATGAACTCATGTATTGAGATAGGTATATTTTCTTTAAACCTTTTCTTAAAGTCTTCTCTTTCTAACATTCTTGCAACGGTGTATTTTGCTGTAAGTTTTATCAAGTCCTCAGCTGTCATTTTCCCAAGCCATTCACTGTTAAAGACCACTACTGTTTTTTCCGGGTCTAACACTTTAAATACTTGCTCTTTATATGTTTTTGCATTTTCTAAGACCTGCTCTTTTGTTAGCGGTGGTCTTGTTTGGTCTCTTCCTGAAGGGTCTCCTATCATTGCCGTAAAATCACCGATTATGAAAAATACTGTATGTCCAAGTTGTTGAAAATCTCTCAGCTTTTGAAGTAAAACTGTGTGTCCAAGATGTAAATCCGGTGCAGTAGGGTCAAATCCAGCTTTTACTATCAAAGGTCTTTCTTCTTTCAATTTTTTAAGTAATTCTTCTTCGGATATTATTTCTAAAACACCTTTTTTTATAATTTCAAGCTGTTTCTCTGCAGGTAGCATAAACTCCTCCGTATGTATAAAAGTAAGTAATAATTATAGCTTATTTGTAAAAGGAAAAGTGAGAAAGTGAGTATAAATCATACCAGTTTGAGAAAACTCAGATTTGTTTGAGTTTAAGATATCATAAAAGCATTGTGGTGATTTTTTGTTTAATAAAACCTTTATCAGCCGCACTATATAGAGTTCCAAACCCACACTGTTCAGATGTAACACCCGTTAAATTTTAACTCAAAATAAATTCGCAAAAATCTTATTCAATTGCCAATGTAAAAAACATTATACCAAATTTTTAAACAGCCTTATTCCTCATAGGTAGGCTACAAACATATACTCTTTGTAATCTTTTTCATTCCCTATTTGAGTTCAATTCCTCATAGGTAGGCTACAAACATTGAAAGAGTCAGACAGCTTGGAGTTGTTTAATATGTTTCAATTCCTCATAGGTAGGCTACAAACGTATGTAACCGTCAGTATGTGAGTAAAATCATCATCCTTGTTTCAATTCCTCATAGGTAGGCTACAAACTTATTGCCCTATCCACTATGTATTCTACATACTCTTGTTTCAATTCCTCATAGGTAGGCTACAAACTCTGGTCTTTGTTAAGAAAGAAACTAATCTCCCTTGGTTTCAATTCCTCATAGGTAGGCTACAAACGAATTATAAATAAAAAGCCTACCACCACCATAAAATCGTTTCAATTCCTCATAGGTAGGCTACAAACTTCATTTCACTATCTCCTTTTTAATTAAATTAATTAAGTTTCAATTCCTCATAGGTAGGCTACAAACCCGTCAAATTTTAACTCAAAAATAAAATCGTAAAAATCTTATTCAATTGCCAAGTTGTAAAACATTATACCAAATTTTTAAAAAATCCGCAAGTTGAAGTTTTTTGCAGCAAACCTCGATATACAGAAAATATATTATTATATTTTATCCTTTAACATCCCATCACAAGCTAACCGCTGAAAACCCTAAACTCAGAAGCCCGCTGCAAATACCACTCTTTAACTTCCCGATCTTAAAAAATTTTGAAATAAAAAATTACAAATTTTCAAAAAATTAAGCATTAAAGAATTCAAAATTAAAAAGTTTATTTCAACAAACACTTACATTCATTTTTCACAAAATCCTTTTCAAACTATTACTACACAAACTTAAATCAAGCATCAAAAAATAAAATCACATTATCAACACCTTAGCTTTACTGACTGCTAAATCATCTCACTAAGTCATCAATCAATCAGATAAAAATCACTAAATTATTGATAAACCAATATTTAACGTCTCACTTCTCACGTCTCACGTAAAATAAGCTTGTGTGGGCTAACCTATTCAATTGCCAAGGTGCAGTTAAAAAATTAAAAAGTTAATGTAAATATACAAAAAATTTTCTACATGTCAAGCGGAAAATACTTAAAAAACCTAAGCTTTACCTTACTTACTCTGTAGCATAACTATGTAAACCAGGGAAGTATAAGTTTACTCCAAAATAACAGATTAGAAGCATTATAAAGCCTGCTACCACTATCCATGCAGAAGTTTCGCCTTTCCATTTTCCGATAGTTCTTCCGTGTATGTATGCTGCGAAGAATAACCAAACTATTAAAGCCCAAGTTTCCTTAGGGTCCCAGCTCCAATAACTACCCCAAGCCTCATTTGCCCATGCACCGCCAAGCATTATAGATGCAGTCCATACAGGAAAAGAGATTGCAACTGCTTTAAAAGCAATCTCTGAAAGTAAATTTTCAGATGGAAGTTTATTGGCTATAGGTTTTAGGACATATACAGCAAAATAAATTAAAGCTATAAGAGTGATGATAAAGATAATTCCAAAAATCATTGTTTTAATATCCTTAGCACCGGTTAAAGTAAGATATCCAAAAATCCCTGTTAAGATTAAACTAAAAATAAATCCTGCATAATGATACGTATTTACCGGTTTGTTTTTAACTTGAGCTTCTTTAAGCAGGTAAGCAAAAGATGCACCAAATGCTACTGTAAAACCTGCATAACCTACAAACGATGAAAGCACATGAAGGTAAAGCCAATAGCTTCTTAAAGCAGGTACCAATGGATTAATATCAGTATTAAACTTATGACCCCAGATAACTAAAAACGCAATGATCGGCATAAAAAATGTTCCAATAGTTCTTGTTTTGTATTCTCTCTCAATGTATAAATACAGTCCAACTGCCAGCCATGGGAAAAACATTAAAGATTCATAAAGGTTTGTCCAAGGTGGATGGAAAATACCCATATTATAAGATTCTAAACCTCTTATAAACAATCCTGCTGTTTGTGTTAGCCATCCGGCAAATGCAAGTAATGTACCAACCTTGCCTATATTTTCATTTTTAAAGAAAAACTGAAAAATATACATCAATGCTGATAAACCATAAATAAAGCCGGCAATTTGAAATACAAGAACGTTGCTAACCTTTCCTGACGATAAAGCCAAGAAAACAGATAATCCTAAGAATGCCAAAATAACGCCAATAAATAAACCTGTCTCTAAATACGATGGTTTATTCTTATTTTCAAAAACAACTACATTATCCATGTTTTTACCTCCAAAAAATCATAAAGTTATAATACCACCTTCTAAAGAATTTTCAAGATGGTAAGCCATATTTATAAATTTAACATTTGTGCTATTTTTATCAGATAAAATTAGCGATAATCCTGTATTATTATGTCTAAATTTCCAAAGATGCTCCATGGAAAGATTCATAGCTATGCAAAGTAAACCCTGTATTGAACCACCGTGCCCAACTACTAAAATATTGTCTTCATTGTGGTTTCTTACATCTTCAAAAAATAGCCTTAGCCTTTTTTCAAAAGATTCTATGCTTTCTTGCTTTGGTAAAGGATGCTTTACAGGATTTGCTAACCAGTTATCAAAATGTTCTTTTGCGTTTTGATAAATCCAGTCATAGCTTAAGCCTTCCCATGTGCCAAAATGCATCTCTCTAATTCTTGGGTCAACTTCATGATTTACTTTTAAAATTTCTGCCACAATCTGTGCTGTTTTGAATGCTCTTTTTAAATCAGAAGATATTACTTTTTTTATTCCTTTATCTTTCAAAAAATGACCAAGTTTTTTAGCTTGCAATATCCCATTTTCTGTTAAATCTGTGTCTATATGCCCTTGAACTATTTTTTTTGCGTTGTATTCACTTTCACCATGTCTGCAAAGATATATATGCTTCATTCTTGCTCCAAGTTTATAGATACAGGAATTTCATGACAATCATTAAATTTTACACAATAAATGCATTCAGTCCATACCTTTTGCGGAAAGTTAGATTTATCTGTAATTTCAAATCCAATTTTTTTAAAAAATTCTGGAACGTAAGTTAAAGCAAAAACTCTTTTTATACCAAGCTCTTTGGCTTCATTTAAACACTCTTGGACTATGCTTCTACCTATCCCAAGATGCTGATACTCTTCTTTTACAGCCAAAGATTTTATCTCCGCCAAATCTTCCCAGTATACATGCAAAGACCCAACGCCAACAATCTTACCATCTATTTCACACACAAAAAAATCTCGTATATTTTCATATATACTGTTTAAACTTCTTGGTAGTAAAACTTCTTTTAGTGCAAAATGCTGTAAGATTTTAAAAATTTCGGTTGCATCTTTAACTTTCGCTTTCCTGATTTTCAACTTCTTTTTTTTCCTCTCTTAATGCGATTTTGAAAACTTCATCAATATGGTCTACAAAAATTAAATTCATTGATTTTCTTACATACGGTGGAAGGTCTGACATGACTTCTTCTTTGTTGTCTTTTGGTAAAATTACTGTTTTTATTCCGGCTCTTTTTGCTGCTAAAATCTTCTCTTTTAGTCCACCAACAGGTAAAACTTTTCCTCTTAATGTGATTTCTCCTGTCATTGCAACATCTGACCTTACAGGTCTGTTTGTAAATACAGATGCAATGCCTGTTGTAATTGCTATACCTGCCGATGGTCCATCTTTTGGAATAGCGCCCGCAGGCACGTGAATATGTAAATCGTATTTACCAAATTCTTCCGGGTCAATTCCAAGCTCTTTAGCTTTAGATTTTACATAAGAGAATGCAATTCTTGCAGATTCTTTCATTACATCGCCAAGTGAACCTGTAAGAACTAAATTGCCTTTTCCTGCCATCCTCGTTACTTCTATTTTGAGAATTTCTCCCCCAAACTCAGTCCAAGCCAGTCCTGTAACAACGCCGATCTCATCTTTCTCTTCTTTCTCTGTTGAGTAGATCGGTGCTCCTAAGAATTTTTTAATTAGACTTGGAGTAATTTTATATTTCTTTTTCTTTCCAGTTTCTATTATTTTTTTAGCTATTTTTCTAATGATAGAACCTATCTGTCTTTCAAGGTTTCTAACGCCTGCTTCTCTTGTATAGCCTCTAATTAAGAACGTGATTGCTTTGTCTGAAAATTCTATGGTTTTTTCATCTAAGCCGTTTTCTTTTAATTGCTTAGGAATTAGATATTTTTTAGCAATATGCAATTTTTCTTCTTCTGAATAACCTGAGAGTCTAATAACCTCCATTCTGTCTAATAAAGGTCTTGGAATGGTATCTAATCTGTTTGCTGTACAAATAAACATTACTTCTGACAAATCAAAAGGAACGCCAAGGTAATGGTCTACAAACTCTCTATTCTGTTCCGGGTCTAAGACTTCCAAGAGTGCAGCTGTTGGGTCTCCTTTAAAATCTAAGCCGATTTTATCTACCTCGTCTAACATTATTACCGGGTTTTTTGTTCCGGCTTGTTTTATTACCTGGATGATTTTTCCGGGCATCGCTCCAACGTACGTTCTTCTATGACCTCTTATTTCTGCTTCGTCTCTTACTCCGCCAAGAGAGATTCTAACAAATTTTCTGTTTAACGCTTTTGCAATAGACCTTCCAAGTGAAGTTTTACCTACACCCGGCGGTCCAACAAAGCATAATATAGGTCCTTTTATAGATCTATCCCTTTTTGAGCTCTCTTTTTTAAGCTTTAATACAGCTAAATACTCTAAGATTCTTTCTTTTATTTTCTCTAAGTCATAATGGTCTTCATCAAGGATTTTCTTAGCAATTTTAAGGTCGAGTCTGTCTTTTGTTCTTTTATTCCATGGAAGTTCTACAAGCCAATCAAGATAAGTTCTAATAACACCTGCTTCTGCTGAATCTGGATGCATTTTTTCAAATCTTCTAAGTTGCTTTAAAGCCTCTTCCTTTATTTCCTTTGGCATTCCAGATTCTTCTATTTTCTTTTTGTAGTTTTCTATTTCTTCCTGCTTTTCATCTTTTTCACCAAGCTCTTCTTGAATTGCTTTTATTTGCTGTCTTAAAAAGTATTCTCTTTGGTCTTTTTCAATCGCTTCTCTTGCAGATATTCTAATTTTTTGCTGAAGCTCTAATATTCCTACTTCTTTTAAAAATTTATCATGAACAAATCTTAATCTTTCAACAGGGTCTAAGATTTCTAAAATCTGCTGTGCTTCTTCTGCTTTTATATCAAGTATAGATGCAACCAAATCGGCAAGTCTTCCCGGCTCTTCTACAGATTTTATTATCTCAACTAAATCTGGCACTATCTGCTTGCCAAGCGAAATAGCCTTGTCTAATAAATCTTTTAGTGAATGTTTAAGTGCTTGAATTTCTAATGTTTCTTCTACTTCCGGGTCTTCTATAATTTCAACTTCCACTTGATAGTAATCATCTACTTTTTTTAATTCTTTTATTCTTCCTCTTGAAACACCTTGAACAAGGATTTTAATACGATTATCTTCAAGCTTCATCATTCTGATAATTGTAGCAACAACACCTATCTCATGAATGTCTTTTTTTGTCGGAATTTCTTTTTCTTTGTCTTTCTGAAGAGAGAGAAAGATGTATCTTTGATTATTATCAAGTGCTTCTTCTACTGCCTTAATTGAAAATGGTCTTCCTATAAAAAGTGGAAATACCATATAAGGAAAAACTACAACATCTCTTGTTGGAATAAGTGGGTATGTTGATGGCAGCTCAGGCAAATCTAATCTATCTTCAAATTGACCCATTCAGACCTCCTGCAGTTTTTAAAAAATTGAAATTTTACAAATAGTATCTATTATAAACTGATTTTTTGCTTTTGGTATATAGATAATCAAGCAGCCGTTTTCATAAACTGCCTTGCCTTTTGAGATATCTATGTATTGCGGAAATCTGATACTTCTTTTGACAATTCCTGTGAAACGTTCCATTAAAATATACTTTCCCGGCAGGTTTATACTTTTAAGAGCTCTGATTTTTAAAGTTTTCTCATCACCTGTTATTTCTATATCTTCTCTTTTACATCCGGGCAAATCTATTATTACTATATACTTTTCTTCGTCTTCAAGAATATCTATTGGTGGTTTTTCAAAACTAAGCAATTTTTCCCTCTTTAATCAAATCTTCAAATTCTTTACCTTCTATAATATACTTTAATAGCTGTTTATCTTCAACAGATAATTTTGCTTTTTCTAATAAATCTGGTCTATTTTTGTAAGTTCTTTTTAGTTTTTGGAACCTCCTCCATTTTTCTATCAATTTATGGTTACCGGATAGTAAAACTTCCGGAACTTTCATACCTCTAAATTCAGCCGGTCTTGTGTAGTTAGGGTATCCAAGCAGTCCATCACTGAAAGAATCTACTTCTTTACTTTCGTCATCAGATAAAACACCTGGAAGCAATCTAATAACACTGTCCATAATAACCAATGCAGCCGGCTCTCCACCCGATAAAATATAATCACCGATAGATATCTCCTCATCTACTAACGTTTTAACTCTTTCATCAACCCCCTCATACCTTCCACAAATTATTACAATCTCTTCTTTTTCCGCCAATTTTCTTGCTATTTCTTGATTAAAAGTTTTTCCCCATGGCTCGGTTATTATAGTATAAGGATTTTTGGATATATTTTTTATATAGTCAAATGCTTTAAATATAGGCTCTGGTTTCAAAAGCATTCCGGGACCACCACCATAAACAACATCATCAACTGTTTTATGCTTATCTGTTGTAAAATCTCTAAGATTTATAGTGTTTATCTCAACAAGTCCGTTTTTTATAGCCTTATTCACAACTCCATAATTTTTAAAACATTCAAAATAATCCGGAAATATAGTAATTATGTATATTTTCATGCTGTCTCCAAGGTTTTTAAACAGGTTTAAAAAATTTTATAACATTATAATGTTTAGTACACGTCGGGTAAGAAATTCATTAAAAACATGAGATTCTTCGCTTCGCTCATAATGACATCTTTGAGGTTGAGATTCTTCGCCGGCTGCAGAATGACAACGTTAATTTTTGGAACAGCTTCACTTTAACCATGGTGTAATCATGTTTTCATAAACGATTGAACCGCCAAGCTTTCCTTGAATAAATAAAAGAACAACGCCAATTATCAATAAGATTGTAAATACTAAGTTAAGTGTTTTTGTTTTAGTCATTATGATTCTTACGACAGATAATATAACAAAATAAAGTGCAAGAAGTAAGCCAAGTTTTTGATGATAGCCAAAAGCCTTAATCTCTTCAAGCTTAGTTTCTATTGGTTCATGAGCTATAATGCCGGTTATGGTAGCAACAATAACAGCCAAAGCTGATAAGAATGTTAATACAAAGTGCAGACTGTCTAACTCTTTTTTGTTTATCATATAAAACAAATGAACGATTAACAGCATTAATGGAAAAGCTATTGCAAAGTGTGTAAATGGTGGGTGAATTGCGATTGTCTCCATGATACTGACCTCTATAAATGTAAGTAATGTATAAAGTATGTTGCAACGGATAGATATATTGATATTCCAACGATATCTGTAATGGTTAATGCTAAAACTCCGGTTGCTAAGGTTGGGTCTTTACCCATCTTGTCCATAATATATGGTATTAAGCTACCAATTAAGCCGGCTATAACTATGCTAAAAAATAAAGCAACTCCAACTATCATTCCAAGTTTATGATTGTTTATCCATAAAGAAGAGATTAAACCAACCAACAAGCCAGCTCCAAAACCAATTACCAAAGCAACTTTTAACTCTTTTATTATTGAACGGATATAATCAACTATGTTTTCCGAAAGTCTTCCTTCTTTTAGTCCTCTTGCTGTAATGATGGCAGCTTGAGAGCTTATATTACCACTAAGGGCGGCAACCATTGGCAAGAAAAAAATGATTGGTAAAAACTGCTCAATTGTAAAACTAAAAAAACTTATGATTATAGCTGTTATAAACTCTCCAAATGTTGCGGTTAAAAGCCAAGGCATTCTTAATTTTGCAATTTTAAACGTCTTATCTTGATAAAAAAGCTCCTCTTCTTTTGCTCCTGCCATTTTAAAGAAGTCTTCTGTTGTTTTCTCAGAGATTACATCAATTATATCTTCAATATAAACTACACCTACAAGCTCTTCCTCATCATTAATAACAGGTAAAATATAAAGGTCGTATCTTTTAAAAATATCAATAACTTCTTCTTTTGTAGCGTTTATGCTTACAGTTATAAGCTCTCTTGTCATTATATCTTTTACTAAAATATTACCCGGAGATGTGATTAATTCCTTCAGCGAGACAACGCCAATAAGCCTGTTTTTATCATCAACAACATAGATATAAAGAATCTCTATCTCTTTATCTGCATTTTTTACAATTTCAATAGCTTCTTGAACTGTAATGTTTTCGTTGATACTTAGAAAATCTTCTCTAATGATAGATGCTATGTTATCTTCATTGGTAGTAAGCAGTTGTTCTAACTCTTCTAACTCTTCAATCTTTTCTTTCTCTAAATTTTTTAGAATAATATCTCTTACATCATCAGGGATATGGTCTATAATTTTTACAATTTCATTAACCGGGAGATTATTCAAAAGATTTGTTAAGTCTTTTGAGCTTAAATTTCTAAGCAATTCAGATTTTATATCTTCTTCAAGGTCTTGAAAAACATCGCCAGCTTTTTGAATGTTTGATTTGATTAAGGTAAGCATTAAGATTTTTCTTTCTTCTTTATTTAGATATTTAAAGACTTCGGCTATGTCTCCTTTGTGGGTTTTTATAATAATCTTTTCTATGGTTTTATAATCTCTTTTGCCTATAGCCCTTTTTAGAGTTTCCTTTAAAACTTCAATTATTGGGGACATAGCGCCTTCCTTTTTTATGATATTTGGTTATAACCAAGCTCTCTAAGTAGTGGTAAATCTTCTTTCCATCTCTCTTTAACTTTTACATACAGATTTAGATGAACTTTTTTACCAAGTAAAAACTCAAGCTCTTCTCTTGCTTGCATGCCGATTTTCTTTAACATCTGTCCTTGTTTACCTATAATTATACCTTTATGATTTTCTCTTTCAACATAAATGACTGCATCAATAATAAGCAGATTTTTATTCTTTTCTCCTTCTTGTATACTTTCAACTTCAACAGCAACAGAGTATGGAACCTCTTGCCTTGTATTTAAAAATACTTTTTCACGAATGATTTCTGCTATATAAAACTTTAGTGGCAGGTCTGTTATTTGGTCTTCTGGGTACAAAGGCGGAGATTCTGGTAGGTATTTTTTTATTGTTTCAATAAGCTCATCAATATTTAGATTTTTGATAGCAGATATTGGAACAAATTCTTTAAAGTCATATATTTTTATAGATTCTTCGATGAGCGGTAAAACTAAGTCTCTTTTTATCTTGTCAATTTTATTGATTGCAAGGATCGCAGGCTTATTTACTTTTTTAAGATAGTTTTCTACGACTTCTTTATCTTCTTTTGTCCAACCTGCCTCAGCATCTATGACCATTAAAATAACATCTGCACTTTCTATTCCTGATATTACAGATTCCATTACTGATTTTGTAAGTAAATCTCCGCCTTTTTGAACCCCCGGCGTGTCTAAGAATATTATCTGTGCATCTGGCAGATGTTTAACGCCTAAAATTCTCATCCGAGTTGTCTGTGGTCTTGGACTGACAATGCTTAATTTTGTTCCGATTATATTGTTTAAAAGCGTTGACTTTCCAACGTTTGGTCTTCCAACAATAGCAACAAACCCTACTCTAAAATTTTCATAATTTTGTAAATTTTCCATCTTTATTCTCTCCTTTTTTTCTTTATAATCGCAATACTTTACTTCCGAATTCTCATCATCTTACGTAATGGCAATTCATGATACGTCGGGTGAGAAATTCAACAAAAATATGAGATTCTTCGCTTCGCTCAGAATGACAAACAAGGCTATCCTTTCTTTAATACTTATCATTCATCTTTTGACCGTCCTGAGACCGTAAGGCGAAGGATTTCTTTTTTCTCACCTAACCTATTCACTTCTCACTTTCTTACTAATAATACACTGCTTTTAAATATAAACCTTCTGGCGGTGCTGTAAATTTGCCATGGGATGGACTTTTCTTTTCTATTATATCTTTTAACTCTTCTAAGCTTAAGCTACCTCTTCCAAGTGCGACAAGGTGTCCTACAATTCTACGGACCATATTTCTTAAAAAGTGAGATGCTGTAATTTCTATGGTTATGATTTTACCATCAAAGTATAACTTAAGCTCTCTTAAATCAATTTCTTTTCTTATATAATCCCCTGCTTTTGCCAAAGAAGAAAGGTCTTTATATTGCTTTATTAAATTAATTCCTTCTGCCATCTTTATCAAGTCTAATTTTTTATCATAATACCAAGCAAGCTTAAACAAAAATGGGTCTGGCTTAGTATTAATCTTATAAATATATGTCTTTCCTTTGGCTGAAAATCTTGCATTAAAAGAAAGCGGCACTTCTTCAACTTTCAAAATTGAAATGTCCCTTGGCAGTTTTGCATTGAGATAGGTGTATATAGTCTTTGGGTTTTTATGTTTTTTTGTTTTAAAGTTTGCAACCTGCCTTAAAGCATGGACGCCTGCATCAGTCCTTCCTGCACCAATTAGCGTTATTTTTTCTTTCAAAAGCTCAGACAATAAATCTTCAATGACTTGTTGAATTCCGATTCCGTTTTTCTGCCTTTGCCAACCGTTGTAGTTAGTTCCAATATAACTGATTTCAAGCTTGTAATTTTTTATCTCCATAGCTTTTTATTTTAACATATTGTTAATTGAAAGGTTAGAAAGGATGAGAGCGATGCAAAATTTTTATAAGCTTACATTGTTCGTCATCTAAACGAAGCAAAGGATCTTCTCTTTCGATTTTTGATTTGAAAAGAAAAAATATGAGAGCTCGGCTTCAGAAATGACAGAGTATGAGTATAAAGGCGTAGATTCTTCGCCGGCTGCAGATGACAGTGTGGATTTTTAGGGCACTTTCACAGAAATGCTTGATAATACTAAAACTGCAGAAATTAGTATTTTTCTCATACTTGATTTCCTCCTGTTAGAAGTAAAATATTAAAATATTATAAACAAATCAGGAGCTAAAAGATGGATAAAATTCTTGTTCATATATGCTGCGGAGTTGATAGTGTTTATGCACTTAGAAAACTAAAAGAAGATTTTCCAAACAGTGAGCTAATTGGCTATTTTTATGACCCAAACATACATCCAGAAGAAGAGTTTGAGCTTAGATGGATAGAAACAAAAAGAGTTTGCAATCAGCTTGGAATAGAGTGTATAAAAGGAGATTATGATTTAGATTTATGGCTGTCTTCTGTAAAAGGTCTTGAAAACGAACCAGAAAGAGGCGAAAGATGTACTGTTTGCCATGATGTAAGATTAACTAAAAGTGCAGAAATAGCCAAAGAGCTTGGATGTAATAAGCTTACAACAGTTTTAATGATGAGTCCTAAAAAAGACTTTGAAGTATTAAAAGAAGTTGGAGAAAAGGTAGCAAGTGAGTATGGTTTGGAGTTTTTGGCTATTGATTTTAGAAAAAACGGCGGAACAGAAAAAATGAATAAACTTGCGAAAGAATCAGAGCTTTATCATCAAAATTACTGTGGCTGTATTTTTGGCTTATTACCACAAAGACAATTTTCTGACTTTATTCCAGAGCTTATAACCTTCTCAAAAGGCAGGCTTGCAGGCAGTAGAGAAGAGCTTTTATTTATAAAACAAGTAAGACTATATACAGAAAGTAATGGCATAAAGTGTAAAGAAAAAGATTTTAGCTTTATCGGATGGAGGCTACTGTCCTCTGTTTGTAAGGTTAATAAGGATTATGTAAATCATAAGGTTTTGCCGTATAGTAAAACAATCAAAGGAGTATTAAGAGCTGTTGTATCTCAAATAGAAGAAAAGGAAGATTTTAAAATTGCATACTTGAATAAAGGCAATGCAAAAATCTATATTTTAAACGAGCTTAAAGAACTGCCACTTTCTGAGCCACGTATCTTTACAGACCCAGTTTTTATAGTTGATACACAGTTAAAAGAGGGGGATAAGGTAGAGCTTCAGCTAAAGTCTGAGTTTATACCGGATATGGTATCTCAAAATTTGTATATAGGTGATGTTGAAAGTAGCGAGAGGAAGTTAGAGTTTTACAGTGATACAGATAGTGATGGAAATAATGGTTATAGGTTAGAAGATGTTATTAGAGCTATAAATGAAAATAAAGAGGATATTAAAGCAGGAAAGTTAGGCATAATTGTTTATGGTGCAGAGCTTATTGGTAAACTTGGAAGAAGAGTTATTAGTTAATTTGTAGTAAGAATATTTTAAAAATTTTTGCAAGTTTAGCTTTTTTGTCATCGTCCTGAGGCTATAGGACAAAGGATATCATCTCTTGATTTTTTGATTTGAAAAGAAAAAATGAGATTCTTCGCCTGCTTCAGAATGACAGTGTGGATTTAACGTCTCACATCTCACCTCTTACATAACCCACACGGTTCAGATGGAACCAAACTTTTGCCTAAGGTTTTTGTTTTAATTGTTTCTACAGTCCATAGCAGATAGAATGTCAGTAGGAATAGGGCTAACATACAGCGAATAATCTATAAGTCAATATATCAATAACCTCTTTTACTCCTCATTGCTCTTAAAGTGTCTTGAGCATCCTTTTCTGCTCCGATGGATTTATAAAGTTCATATGCTTTCATGTAGTATTCTTTTGCTTTCTTCTTGTCTCCCTTTTCTTTATAGATATATCCAAGCTGTCTGTAGTTATCTGCTTCTCCCTCTTTATTTCCTATCTTTTTAAAGCCTTCGATAGCTTCAAGAGTGTATTTTATTGCGTTTTTATAATCTCCAGCCATGCTGCAATAATATCCAGCTTGACTTATTTCATAATATGCAACATCATATTTTCCTTTTTTCTTATACCAGTCAGCTAAATCCTTATGACAATTAACGAGTTCTTGGATATCCATTTTACGTTGAGCAGCCCAGCAGTCAGCTTCAATTTCATTATAAGCTTCAGGGTCGGTATCTTCAGGAACATATGCGGCATAAGTCATGCTACCTGTTGCTAAGATGCCAAACAAGGCTAAACCTAAAACTTTTTTCATCTTTTTTTCCTCCTGTTTAATTTCCTATTATTTTCCATTATTTTTTCTTTACAACCCACACGGTTCAGATGTAACAGAGAGAACTACAAAAGAAACACTACAAAGAATTTACTTTATAACCCACACGGTTCAGATGGAACACCATTCTCGTGATAGATGCGGAAAAGACGACAGACACTTTATAACCCACACGGTTCAGATGGAACGCTAATGAAGGAGCTAAATCTTTCTGAGAGTTATCTCTTTATAACCCACACGGTTCAGATGGAACTGTTTTTTTATCTCTACAATCGTTATCCTTCGCCTGCCTTTATAACCCACACGGTTCAGATGGAACTCAAGATATATATCTAAAAATTCATTTTTGAAAGTTACTTTATAACCCACACGGTTCAGATGGAACAACCGCTAAAGGTAGTCCGCCAAGATTTGCTTAAAAGCTTTATAACCCACACGGTTCAGATGGAACTCAATCACGAGGGAAGTCGTTACGTTTTTAGATTTGCTTTATAACCCACACGGTTCAGATGGAACTTGGGGGGAGTGTATCTCTCTTTATATAAAAAAAGACCTTTATAACCCACACGGTTCAGATGGAACACCCATCCGATAAAAGATGGGTTCAAATGTATGACGCTTTATAACCCACACGGTTCAGATGGAACAATGGAGATTTTGATAAAGCTTTAGATGAACTTTATCTTTATAACCCACACGGTTCAGATGGAACG